>JAQTNZ010000532.1 GCA_028713595.1 Methylovulum sp.
CAACAGTTGCAAGTAAGGCTTTTTCATGACCGCGATAATGCGGGTGTCGTGGTCTTTTGTGTGCTGGCCTTGCAATAGGAACGAACACAGCACGGGCGTTAAGGTCAGCGATAATATTAACGAAATCAACAGGGCAATGGCGATAGTGTAGGCGAGGGGGGCGAACATTTTGCCTTCCATGCCTTGCAGGGTCATCAAGGGCAAAAACACCACGATGATGATGCCGACCCCAAACAGGACGGGCGTGGCGACTTCTTCCGCCGCCGCCATGACCACTTTCAGGCGGCTGGTCGTGCCGCCTCTGCGTAAGGTCAGGAGCGTGAAGGCGTTTTCGACCACCACCACCGAACCATCGACAATCAGGCCGATGGCTATCGCCAAGCCGCCCAAGGACATCAGGTTGGCGGAAAGCCCCAGTTGGTTCATGACCATAAAGGTGATGAGCGGGGTGATGAGCAGGGTGCAAACGACGATGACGCTGGAGCGGATATCCCCCAAAAACAGCAGTAAGATGACCACAACCAGGGCGACCCCTTCCAGCAACACTTTGGTGACGGTGTGCAAGGCCGCGTCCACCAGTTCGCTGCGGTCATAATAGGGGATGATTTGCAAATCTTCCGGCAACATCGCTTTGTCGTTGATTTCCTGTACCCGCGCCTTGATACGGCTGACCACTTCTTTGGCGTTGCCGCCGCGCAGCATCATGACAATACCGCCTACGGCTTCGGTATAACCGTTTTTTAGCACCGCGCCCACCCGCTCTTCATGGCCTATTTTCACCTCGGCGACATCATGGATATGCACGGGGACGCTGTGTTCTTCTTTCAGGACGATATTGCCAATATCGGCGACATCACGGATCAGCCCCACCCCACGGATCAGGTACTGCTCGGCGTAATGCGGCAACACCCCGCCACCGCTGTTGGCGTTGTTTTGGGCGAGCGCATCGAACACTTCATTGAGGGTGATATGGTAATGGTGCATCCGGTCAGGGTTGACCAGGACTTGATATTGCTTGTTATAGCCGCCTTGCGAGTTGATTTCCGCCACGCCGGCGATGCCGCGCAATAAGGGGCGCACTACCCAGTCTTGGGCTTCGCGGCGGCGCATCAGCTCTTCCGGGCTTAAGGCGCGTTGCCCATCATCAGCCCGCTCTAGGGTATATTGGTAGACTTCGCCCAAGCCGGTCGAGACCGGCCCTAAAATAGGCGTGACCCCTGCGGGCATGGAGTGGCTGACTTCCATTAGCCGTTCCATGACCAATTGGCGGGCAAAGTATACGTCCGTGTCATCAGTAAAGACCAGGGTAATCAGCGACAAGCCGTTTTTGTTGAGCGAGCGCATTTCCGTCAATCCCGGCAAGCCGGTCACGGCAATCTCCAACGGTACGGTGATAAAGCGTTCGACTTCTTCAGGCGAGCGTCCGGTAGCTTCGGTGGCGATTTGCACTTGGACGTTGGTGACATCAGGAAAAGCATCAACCGATAAAGTTTGCAGGGCGTGGACACCAAACAGCCCCAAGCCCACCGCCAACACCAACACTAAGATACGGTTTTGCAAACCGCCACGGATCAAGGCTTCAATCATGATTTAACCCAATTCTTGGCGTTGGCGTTCGCTGTTCAGGTGAAAGCCACCTTCGACAACGACTTTTTCACCTTGCTGTAAGCCCTCAAGGACTTGCCGTACTGCACCCGTACCCGCAGCCAGTTTGACGGGTTTTAAGGTGAATTCAGCCGCCCCAGTTTGGACAAAAACATGGTCACGGTCATCAACGCGGATGATTGCCGAATCGGGCAGCACCAACTCCTTGGTGCCTTGCTTATAAATCACTAAGGTTGCCAGCATTTGCGGCTTGAAAATGCGCCGGGGGTTGGGGATGTCCATGCGCAAGGTGACGGTGCGGGTTTGCGGATCGACCATGTCGGCGACATAAATCAAGTGTCCGCGTTGTTCTTGGTCGGGGATGGCCGCTAGCGTGACCGCAGCCTCATCGCCTTCATGCACCCAATGCGCCTGTTGTTCGGGCAATTCGGCCACCACCCAGACATGCGACAAATCGGCGACCGTAAACAACGCGTCGCTAGGTTGCACCACTTGTCCCAAGGTGACGGTGCGCTCGACTATCGTGCCTTGGATGCTGGCGGTAATCGGCAATAAGGAATGGATTTTCCGCTCTTTCGCCAAGCGCGCCAAATCCGCGTCCGACATGCCGAACACGCGCAATTGGTCGGTGGCGGTGCGCAAATCAATATCCGCTTCGCTCAACAGGCTTTCCCGCTCCTCCAGTTCCGCTTTGGGGATGATGTCGCTGGCAAACAGGCGTTTGGCGCGGTTGGCGACCAATTGCCGCAACGCCAATTGTGAGCGGGTCTTTAAGTAAGCCGATTGGGCCATGCCCAGTTCGGTGCTGTTAAGGGTTGCCAAGCGTTGGCCTTTGTGGACTTCTTGGCCGATGACCGCTTGGGTTTCGGTGATGCGTCCGGTGACGGTCGCACCGATACGGGCGATCCTTTCTTGGTCTAATACGACCCGTGCGGGTAAGCGCAAAGACTCATGCACTTGGCCGGAACCGATGGCGATGACCTTAATTTGCCGCATCAGCATCGGCGTGGCTGTCACCGTCAGTGGCGATTGTGCGCCCGCTGTCGGGAGGATGGATAACAATAGCAATAAAAAAAACAGTTTCATTAAGTTGGTTGCTCCCCCTGGACAAGACAGGGCTTTATACCACAGTAATTTAAAAAAACATCTAAAAATAGCGTAAAATT
>JAQTNZ010000533.1 GCA_028713595.1 Methylovulum sp.
TGATTAAATTAGCAAACACTTTTTCATAAAACGATTCCATTGCCCAATACGCACAAGAATGCCCGGCAACTATCAGTAGCATTGCTACCCCCCTAAAATAGTCAAGTGAATTTAAGTGCATATTTTTAAAAATATTTATATTTCAGACACTGCCTAGATAAGATCAGCAACCAAAAGGATCAGACGGCTCAGTTTGAATTAAGTGGTTGAATGTGAATAAACCAAGAATTCCAATAGATCCATTTTCCCTTACCAATCGGCATCATTTGCCTCAAGCCCGGCAACCGCTTCAACACCGCTATTCGCAACTGATCGCCTTTGCGAACACACCATACCCCGCTCTTGGTGTGGATGAGGCGTATATCAAAATCAAAGGTCAATGTGTATGCCTGTCACGGCAGCCATTTCCTAACTACCCGGCTAATCATTGCCAAGAATGGAATCGGCCACGGCTTTACAAAATCCCACCTCAACATCTTTGATCCCGATAAGGGCGCCAAAATACCCGCCCCAAGCAAAGGTCTTGGTGACTTCGTATTTTGCAAGTTGGTTTTTGGTTGCCGAATCGACAAGCGCCACATCGGCATCAATATGGATCTGGCCTAGCCCCATTAGCATAAAGCGGTAAAAAGCGTCACCCTCATCATACCGTTTGATAACGACAGAGGCTTGAAGGGTAGTGGAATTTGGCACCAGGGGGTTGCTGGCCTTAAACCGGTTAGGGGCATCAGATTTAACGTCTTCCGCGATCAGATTTGGCATCCTAAAGCGATCTGATTGGCTCAATGTGATATGAGGGGCGGCCTGTACTGAAACCATCAGGTCGGTATACTTGCCCGCTTGGGCACTGCTTAAGGGGGCGGTAACTAGCTTATGGGAACCGCCGGTACTGGCGCAGCCGGCCGCCAGGGTGATCAAAACAAGACTTAACAGGAACGTGACGTTCATGGGTGCTTCTCCATCAGGTTAAAAAATAATAACGACCGACTTTTTGGGAAATTATGTTTTGTCGGTTCAGTTTAGTGGGGATCAAATCTTCAAGCGGTAGTGAATTGTCCGTTAATTCGGTCGATAGTTGGTCAATGTCTACCCATAAGCTTGTAGTAGCTGCAATTGTTGTGGCAACAGTTTTGCCAACGCGTAATCGTCCATCACCGTCTCACGGGCGTTTTGCCGCAACACGATGCCTTGGGCAGCATTGTCCAACGCTTCTTCGATGCGGTTGGCAATGGCATGGGTATCGAAGAAATCCACCAACAATCCGTTAACCCCGTTTTTGATGACTTCGCGGACGGGGGCTGTGTCGGAAGCCACCACAAGGCAGCCTGTCGATAAGGCTTCCAGCAATGACCATGACAAGACAAACGGCCGGGTCAAATAAACATGCACGGATGACACCTGCAAAACCTTAAGGTAGTCTTTGTAGGGTAAAGAACCGGTGAAATGTACCCGTGACCAATCCAAATCCACGCTTGCCTGCATCCAGGATTTCCAGCTTTGCCTTTCAGGCGGCTTCGGGCCATAAGCCACACGATCATCCGCCACAATGACCACGTGGCAATGGGGACGGCGAACTAACAAACGGGATAGGGCTTCGATAAATTGTGGGAAGCCCCGATACGCGTCCATGCCACGCGAAACATAAGTCACAATTTCTCGTACACCGCTTAAATCCAAGCCGGGCAATTGCCGTGTTGCGGCGGGTTGGGGTCGGAAATATTCGGTGTCCACACCATCATGTATGACCTGAATGAGTGGCTGGAAGGCTTTCGGGAAACGGGAATGTTGCCAATGGGTTGGCGTGATGCCGCCATCGCAGGCCTCCAAATCAACCAGCATGGCTGCGTTGCTGGTTCTGAACCGCAAAATGTCATCAAGCGTGGCAGGGAATGCCGGATCAAAATCTAAATCACTACCCCTAAAGCGGGTGAACCATTCGCAGTACATGACTAACGGGGTATTCGGGAAAATGTCTTTGACAAACATCCCGCAACCCCAGCCCGTGTGGGCGCAAATCACGTCCGGCACAAACCCTTTGGCTTTCAATTGTTCAAGAATGCGCACCACCGCTTGGGCTTCCAACACCGCATTCTCAAATTGCTTGACGTAAAGATGGGTCGTGGCATGTGCCTTACGCGTTGGCTGGAAAACCAGTTTGGTCACGCCCGGCAAATCACCGTTCGACTTCTTTTGTGTGATAAAGCCAACTTTATTATTGGGGTTATTGGCTAACGCCGCCGCGACATGCCGGTATTGGGCGGGAATATTGTTGTGGATAAATAGGATGTTCATGGCCTTTGGAACTAAACAGCTTTGCTTAAAATATGGCGAGAAAGGTAAATAAAGGGATGTTTTTAGGGCAGCATAATCAGCACCCATAACAAAAAGTATGGGGAGGGGCTTATCGGAAGTCACAATCGAGCAGTTTGACCATTTTTTGGTGTGGAATACCTATTTCTTCAAAAATTCCCCCCTTCGCCTCATAATTCAGGCTGCGATAGAAAGCGACGGCAGTTTGCCGGGCATGGAGGACGATATTGTGCACACCGCGTCGCCCCGCTTCTTTTTCAAATGCTTTGACCAGACATTTGCCCAAGCCTTGGCCTTGTAAATCCTGCCTGACAGCGACTTGCCGCATTTTGGCTACACCCGGCCCTGTCCATTGCAGCAGGGCGCAAGCGACAGGGGCAGAACCGACAAAACCCACCAAATGCAGTTGGTCGGACTCGGCGGCGAGATCGGCATCAGAATAAGTGAGACCTAAAGGGGTA
>JAQTNZ010000534.1 GCA_028713595.1 Methylovulum sp.
GGTGTTTATCGGGCGGTTGCGCAAAAAGCTCGATCCTGACGGTAGCCGCAAACCTATAGAAACATTGCGCGGACGCGGCTACCGCATTCCGGCCACTTCCTGAGCATAGCCCTTGCGTCTTAAATCCTTAAGTTTCCGCCTGCTGGCTGCCGAAGGGCTGGCATTAACGGTGTTTTTTGCCTTAGTTGCCATCATACTTGAACAAGGTTTACGTGACAGTGCCGAACAAGCCTTGCAAGAGCGCTTGCAGGTACAAAGTTATTCGTTGTTGTCATCGGCGGAAATCAATAATAGCGGGCAATTGAAAATGCCCGACTATTTGCCGGAACCTAGGTTTATTAATCCCGGTTCTGGGCTGTACGGTTTTATTCAGCAAAAACAAGGCCCCTTGCTTTGGCGCTCGCCTTCTGCCCTAGGTTTGGATGTCATCACCCCGCCGCCTTTAAATGTCGGCCAATCGTTATTTTCTTTTGATGCACATGGCCGTTATGTGCTGCATTACGAAGTGATCTGGCAGAATGTCTCAGGTGTTGAGCATGAATATACCTTTACTGTGGCCGAAGATGCCCAGTTTGTCAGGAACCAGATCGAACACTTGCAAGAAACTTTGCGGGTCTGGCTGTTGCTGATTGGTATTGTCTTGGTGACCATCCAGTTTGCCCTGTTGCGCTGGAGCTTAAAGCCCTTGCGCAGTATTGCCACGGATTTGGAGGCGATAGAGCAGGGCAAGAAAACCCTGTTGGACGGCACTTATCCCAGCGAACTGAAAGGCTTGGTCGGCAACCTCAACGCCTTTATCAGTATGGAGAGGGCGCATTTGGAGCGTTACCGCAACAATCTTGCCGATCTTGCGCACAGCCTGAAAACGCCGTTGGCGATCTTGCGCGGTTGCGCCGAATCCTTCAGCATCCACGGCGAAACGGTCAAGGAACAGATTTCGCGGATGGATGAAATTGTTGAGTACCAATTGCACCGCGCCGCCGCCAAAGGCCAACAAAAAACCATCAAAACCGTCGATTTGCCGGCAGTCACCAACAAAATCATCGCTTCGCTCAATAAAGTCTACCTCGACAAAGGCATCACCATCGCCGCCGCCATCCCCGAAGCGTGCCGGGTTTATTGCGAAGAGGGTGACTTGTATGAAATCGTCGGCAATTTGCTCGATAATGCCTGCAAATGGTGCCAGCATAATGTCAAAATCAGCATCTCGCTGAATGTCCGCAATAATCGCCGTAATTTTGCCGTGCAAATACAAATTGAAGACGATGGCCCGGGCATTCCTTTGGGCAAATTTAACGAGATTTTAAAGCGCGGGGTCAGGGCGGATGAAAATATCCACGGTCATGGCATTGGCGTGACCGTGGTGTATGAATTGGTGACGCTATTGGGCGGCAAACTGGAAGGTGGCAAAAGCACCGCCTTGGGCGGGATGAGATGGAATGTGTATTTGCCTTGACATTCTCCGCAGCTAATAAAGGGAATGGGTCAGGATGCTTGCCGCCTTATTTTTTAAAGCCATAAATCATGTAATTCAATAATGCCCAGCGGCTGACAATTTCTGCCGTCAAGGTTTCAATGACCGCGCTTTTGCTGATGATTTTGGCTTGTTGCCACGCCAATTTCCGTAAATAGGTATAAGTGGGCAAAGTGTTGAGGGTGATGTCACGCTCGACCACACAGGCAAATTGGGTTTGCACCGCCAGCGCATGATAATGCGCGGCGGAAAACTGTAAATTGCATTTGCCGTAAAAAGTCCAGTCGGGCAAGTTTAAACGGGTAAACGGCAGCAGCTTTTTATCGGCGACAAAATCTGACAAGGCCAGATAACCGCCGGGCTTGAGGACACGATAGGCTTCTTTAAAGAACTGGGTGCGGTCTGGGAAATGAAAAATACATTCCACCGCCAGCACCACATCAAATGACTGGTCAGGAAACGGCAAAGCGCAAGCATCGCCCTGATGGAAGGCCACCTGATTGTGATCGGTGGCGATGACAGTGGCGCGGGCGCGTTGCAATTGCCGCTCGTCCAAATTTAAGCCTACCAAATCCATACGCACATAGTGCTCGTTGATATGCGCCAGCGTACCGCCAAAACCACAGCCGACATCCAGCACCCTCAGGCCATTGTGGACATTGCCCGCCAAACAGACTTGGGCGGACAGCGCTTCGGTGGCCTGGGCAAAATCATCGGTACTGAGTTGGGCTTGTTTGGGGTTTTCCCAATACCCCCAATGGACATGGCGGCCAAAACTTTGGGCGACAGTATCATTACCGTCTTTTAGCAATTCCAACAAATAATCAAAATAAGGCAGTTTGACGGTATTTGTTGAAGAGTCGATAGGCTTCATGGTTAAACTATATAAATCAATTAGTTAATAAATTGCACAAAATCTGTCCGTAAATTGTCGACAAAGTTTCCAAATCTTGCAAGCCAATGTTTTCATTTACTTTATGAATACTGGCATTCAGTGGCCCCAGCTCAATGACCTGCGCACCTGTTGGGGCGATAAAGCGTCCGTCCGAAGTGCCGCCGCCTGTATCGTCTTTAGGTTCGCTGCCAGTGACCGCCTTAATGGCGGCATGGGTGGCGGCGACCAACTCGCCCGAAGCCGTCAAAAACGGCTGCCCTGACAAACGCCAATCCAGACGGTAGTTAAAACCAAAACGATCCAGAATGGCATGGGTGCGCTGTCGGATAGTCGCGGCATCCAATTCCGTGCAAAAGCGCAGGTTAAACTGCACGTCCAGTTCGCCCGGA
>JAQTNZ010000535.1 GCA_028713595.1 Methylovulum sp.
CGCACATTCGCCATCAGGCTGCTAATTAGCATCGCCACGGTCAACATCGCCAACAACGTCACCAGATATTGGCTGTCACCCACGGTAAAACTGAAATACGGCGGGACGAACGTCAAATCAAAAATCGCCACGCCTAAAAAGGAGGCAAAAATCGACGGGCCGCGGCCAAAGCGGGTGGCGATAAACACCACGCCCAGCAAAAACACCATGACCAAATTGGCCAGCTCAAATCGCCCGAACATCAGATAAGCTAAGGCGGTGCTGGCGATTGTGACGATCACAGCCCAGACATAGCCTTTGGTGTTGCGTTTTTGCACCGGGCGTTTGCCTAAGCCTGGCAAAGGGTTTTTCCGGTACAGGGCTGCTTCCAGCTTAGAGCCGTTACCTTCCTGTTCAGGCCGGGGGCTACCCAATAGATACAAATTAATGTTATGGGCATCGCTAATCAACGCATCCACCACCGAACCCAGCAGCATCCGCTTCAAGCCTCGGCGGGTCGGTTTGCCCATCACAATCTTGGTCACATTGCGTTCAT
This sequence comes from Methylovulum sp., assembly GCA_028713595.1. Classification (GTDB taxonomy): domain Bacteria; phylum Pseudomonadota; class Gammaproteobacteria; order Methylococcales; family Methylomonadaceae; genus Methylovulum. The sequence continues at coordinate 536 of JAQTNZ010000535.1, forward strand.
TGGAAAACTTGATGATGGCATCGCTCAGTTCAGGCGCATTCAAGGTCACTGTTTCGGCACCCAATTGTTCGGCAAGCCTTAAGATGCGTAATACGCCATCACGTTTTTCTGCGGATAAGCGTTGCAGTTCAGGCGTTTCGACATAGACCACTATCCATTCGGCGCGTAAGCTGGTCGCAAAGCGTTTGCCTGCACGTACCAACCGTTCCGCCAAGGCATTCGGGCCTATGCAAACTAGGATACGCTCATTGACTTGCCAAACTTCACGGATGCGATGGTCCTCTCGGTAGTCCAGCATTTGCGCATCGACGCGGTTGGCGGTTTGCCGCAAGGCCAGTTCACGTAAGGCAATCAAGTTGCCTTTGCGGAAAAAATGTTTGACCGCCTCCTGGGCCTGTTGCGGCAAATACACTTTGCCGTCTTTCAGCCTATTTAGCAATTCATCAGGCGGCAAATCCACCAGTTCGACTTCGTCGGCTTCCTCAAACACCGTGTCCGGCACGGTTTCCCAGACCCGTATGCCAGAAATTTGGCCTATATCATCGTTAAGGCTTTCCAGATGCTGGACATTGAGTGCGGTATAGACATCAATCCCCGCTTCAAGCAGTTCTTCAATGTCTTGCCAGCGTTTAGGATGCCGGCAACCTTGGGCATTAGTATGCGCCAGTTCATCGACTAGAATGATGGATGGCTTACGCTTAAGCGCGGCATCCAGGTCGAACTCATGCAAGGTCGTACCGCGATAGTCAATCAGTTTGGGCGGCAATACGTCCAAACCTTCCAATAAGGATGCGGTGTCTTTACGACCATGCGTTTCCACTAGGCCGACGACAATATCGATATGTTCGGCCCGTTTTTCCTTGGCTGCCAGCAACATGGCGTAGGTCTTACCGACACCCGCCGCCGCGCCAAAAAAAATTTTCAGCCTTCCCCGGCAGGCGCGTGCTTGGTCGCGCTCGACACGGGCTAAAAGTTCGTCTGGATCAGGGCGTTCATCGTTCATCACTGCTTGCTATTCTCAGGGTAATCATATCGGGAGGGATGGACTGACAAATCTACACGGTAACTGCATAGGCCTATAACCTTTGGATTAATTGAATTGGCTGTAGCTTTGGTTCGAACCGGTTAACAGCTGTTTCTCCAATGCTTCCAGGCGCTTGTTCAGTTTGACCAATTCAGCGAGAATCTGGCTTTCCTCATCCTGAATGCTGCTTGTTTCTTGCTCAATCCGTAATACGTTTCCTCCCACATTATTCATATTCCTGCCGATCATCGTTACCGAAATCAATGCGGTGAACAGGGAAAAAAAGACCAGACCAAACAAAATAAGCACCGCTGCCAACAAACGCCCCAAAAAAGAGACTGGCACCACGTCACCGAAACCCACATGAGTCATCGTCACCCAAGCCGACCATATTCCGTCCATCAGCGATTGGATATTCGGGTCAATCAAGAAAAGTGCCAGTCCAGCCACTAAAGTCACCATGACAGCAAGCAAGACCAGATAACTCAATTTTCTGGATTTGAAGAGGTCTGCCCTAAGGCTATTACCCCAAAGAATGGCATTATGACATTCCGCTAATAAGCGCATAGTAATTGTCCTTTATGTAAAACGTATCAAAAAATAATTCATGGGGAAGCCCCAATAATTCCCACAGCCCTCCCGCTTGATGAGAGGGCATAAAAATCAAGCGCGGTTAAAACCCAGCTGACATATCAAAATGTACCATCAATTAATAATTGCTCGCCGATGATTTTCCATTTGCCAAGTCGCATAGCACAATCGATTCAGAGCCATCTTTCGACACTATTTGATAGCGCACCCGAAACCCGTGCTTATGCAAAATACGTTGTTGTTCAACAATGCCAGGATGAATAAGTAACGCTTCCCGCTGGCAAGGTTCGATGTAAGCCTTGTTGGGAGGTAGTGTATAAACTCCGTTTATATTTCTATCCGCATGGGCGACCGACAACAAATTTGCCAATATAAATACCCCATATCTACGTTTCATAACAATCAATCCGGCTTAATGGGGTTGGCATCCAATGCCAAATTTAAGGTCAGGACGTTGACCCTAGGTTCGCCGAATATTCCCCATTGACGGGCTTCAGTATGGGCAGCAACCAAAGCGCGGAGCTTTTCCGCTGGGATATGACGGGCTTTTGCGACACGGTTGATTTGATATTCCGCCGCCGCCGGGCTGATGTGAGGGTCAAGAC
>JAQTNZ010000536.1 GCA_028713595.1 Methylovulum sp.
ACCCTTGTATCTACGCAGCCTTGCGATTAGGGTAAAGGCCTTAGGCAACGGGCATCCTGACGTTGCCGCCAGCCTGAACAATCTGGCAAAGCTTTATTATTCCCAAGGCCGATACCCCGAAGCCGAACCCCTGTACCAGCGCAGCTTGGCGATTTTGGAAAAAACCTTGGGTAACGACCATTCTTATGTCGCCACCAGCTTGGACAATCTGGCGGAGCTTTACCGTGTCCAAGGCAGGTATGCCGAAGCCGAACCCTTATTCCGCCGCAGTCTGGCGATTTGGGAAAAGGCCTTAGGTGGCGACCATCCTTATGTCGCCACTAGCATCAACAATCTGGCATTACTTTTCCGTATACAAGGCCAATACGCGAAAGCCGAATCGTTGTACCAACGCAGTCTGGCAATTTCGGAAAAAGCCTTAGGCAACAACCATCCTGAAGTTGCCACCATCCTGAACAACTTGGCGGAGCTTTTCCGTGTCCAAGGCCAATACGCCAAAGCCGAACCCCTATACCAACGCAGCTTGGCAATTTTAGAAAAAGTCTTAGGTAGCGAGCATCCTGATGTTGCCGCCAGCCTAAACAATCTGGCCTTACTGTATGATGCCCAAGGCCAATACGCCAAAGCCGAGCCTTTATACCAACGCAGCTTGGCAATTTGGAAACAGGCTTTAGGTAACGACCATCCTAAGGTTGCCACCAGCCTGAATAATTTGGCAAAGCTGTATTATTCCCAAGGCCAATACGCCAAAGCCGAACCTTTGTACCAACGCAGCCTAGCGATTTTTGAAAAGGTCTTGGGCAAGGATCATCCCAATACCCAAACCGTAAGAAATAATTTACAGCAACTACAAGCCGGTCTTAAAACTTGATGCCTACGTTCAAAGCAAGACTATCCCAATCCATAGCCAAACTGGATAGGTAGAATAATATGTTTTTGAGTTACGATGCGGAATTAATAATTAGATAGGGAATGGCTCTTATGAGAAAAAAAACATGCCTGTTTTGCATTGCCTTTTTATTGCAATGGCTCATTTTTAATGAGGTATGCGCAACGCCGGATATAAGGGGTGAGACGATTATTGAAGATGGCCTTTGCAAGGTAGGCGTGTTTGATTCTGACAAATCAGATAAACCAGGGGTATTAAGGCTGCACATGATTGTTAAAAAATATGCTTCCGGCGTGGCATCCGCGCTCAACTTTGAATTATTAAATGATACCAATCGAAGTTTGATGATAACAAGTTTTTCTGCTATGAATGAAATGTTTAGGACGGATATTTTTGTTCAGCATCAACAAATATCGAAAGACCATAAAAACTATGCTGTTGATGGCAAAGAAACAGTAAAGATGGATGATTTTTTTCTAAAACCCGGAGAAAAAAGACGGTGGGATTTAAGTATAAATGCTGTATTAAAAAATGATGTTATTGCAAAAAAATTATTACAAAATAAGAGTGAAGGCGATTTAATAGTCGTTTTTAGTTTTGTGCCTAGTGTACATTCTGATGGCTGTGATAAAAAAGGTAAGCTTACGTCCATGTATTACGGACAAACAGAACTTTTTTCTTTAGAGTCTTATTTGCCAACGACCCCCCCTTCCTTTGATAGGGCAAGCCATTAAATAGAAGGCTTCTCCATAAACTATTCCGATTGTCTAATGGCAGTGCCATAATAGCCACGCATCACGCTAGGGGTTACATCATCCCATAGCGTGTCTCTTTCCCTTAGCTTGCTTGCCTATGCCCGAATTACCCGAAGTTGAAACTACTTGCCGTGGCATTGCGCCACATATCCAAGGACATACCATCACCGCTGTTCAGGTGCGCAATGGCCGCTTGCGCTGGCCGGTGGCGGATAATTTGGCGCAGTTGTTGATAGGTCAATCGGTTGTTTCGGTCACGCGGCGGGGTAAGTATTTGCTGTTAAGCATCCCCACCGGCACGTTGCTGGTGCATTTGGGCATGTCGGGGAGTTTGCGCATTGTGCCGCTGGCGTTGGCCCCTGATAAGCACGACCATATCGACTTGGTGTTTAACGCCGAGACGGTGTTGCGCTATAACGATCCGCGCCGCTTTGGGGCGATGGTCTGGACTGGGCAGCCTGTGGAAACGCATCCTCTGTTAAAGGATTTGGGGCCGGAGCCGTTGCTGGCAGATTTTAACGGCGCGTTGCTGTATCAACTGGCTCGACAACGTAAAGTGCCGGTCAAATCATTCATCATGGACAGCCATGTTGTGGTGGGAGTAGGGAATATTTACGCCAACGAGGCTTTGTTTATGGCGGGGATTTTGCCGAGCCGACAGGCGGGAACGGTTGCGCTGGTGCAGTATGAAAAGCTGGCGGACTGCATCCGCGAGGTGCTGGGGCGGGCGATTGTGCAGGGCGGCACGACCTTGCGCAATTTTGTCAATGAATCGGGCAAACCGGGCTATTTTAAGCAGCAGTTAAAAGTTTACGGACGCGCCAAGTTGCCTTGCGTGATCTGCGCCCAACCTTTGGCGGAGCTGCGCATTGCCAACCGCGCCACGGTGTTTTGCCAAAATTGCCAACACTAAAGCACACTTTTTCCAGACAAAGGCAACGTAAATCTATATGATATGTCGCTTTTTAATGACCCCTTTTTTAATAACCTATAGGTTTTATCATGCAAATTGCTGACAATATGGCTGTTTCTATCCACTACACGCTGACCAATGAGGAGGGTGAGGTCATTGACAGTTCAGTAGGCGGGGAGCCGTTAGTGTATTTACACG
>JAQTNZ010000537.1 GCA_028713595.1 Methylovulum sp.
CCAAACGATGCGGGTTTGGGGGTCTAAGGCGATAAAGACGGCATTGAACCACGCTTGGCCGCACACGACGGCGTGTTCGCGGGTGATGACTTGGGCTTGGGCGCTAAAGTGGGCGGGGATGATGGCGGCGGTCAGGTCGCCAGAGCCGATGTCTTCTGCAAGAAAAGCCTGTACGTCGGTGCTTGTTACTGGATTGTGGGTCATATTTTGTGTATAAATAGGGTCAAAAAAGAGGGCTGTGCTGGGTTGGTTCAGTTGCCGTTGTCTTATAGGGGGTTATGATAAGGCGTTTTCATAAATTGGCCTATACGGTTCCGTTTTTTTATGGGCAGGGGCGTGCAGTATAATGGGAGAGGTAGCTGGCGTTTTTCCGGTTTCCGGCGTTTTTCCTCGTATTCTCATTTTTTTAAGGAAATAGTATGATCCCTGTTATTTTGTCAGGTGGTTCAGGCACTCGACTTTGGCCTTTATCGCGTGGGCAATATCCCAAACAATTTTTGCCGTTGGTGTCCAAACAAACGATGGTGCAAGACACTTTATTGAGGTTGGTGGGGCTAAAAGGGCTAAAAGCGCCGATTGCGGTGTGTAATGAAAATCACCGTTTTATGATGGCGGAACAGCTTTGGGAAATTGGCGTTAAGCCCTCAAGGATTATTTTGGAGCCGATGGGTAAAAATACGGCACCTGCGGTGGCGATGGCGGCGTTGTCGGCGGACTCCCCTGAGGATGTTTTGCTGGTGTTGCCTGCCGATCATGTTATCAGCGATATTCCTGTGTTCCATCAGGCGGTTAATGAAGCTAAGGTGTTGGCGCAACAAGGGTTTTTGGTTACGTTTGGTATTGTCGCCAGGGAGCCGGAAACGGGGTATGGTTATATCAAAAAGACTGCCCACCAGCACGGGGCGGCGTTTGCGGTCGAGGCGTTTGTTGAAAAACCGGACTTGGCAACGGCGACAACTTATGTAGAAAGTGGCGATTACTTTTGGAACAGCGGTATGTTTGCGTTTACTGCGGGCAATTTTCTCGCTGAGCTGGCAAAATTCAATCCGGTTATGCTCGAGGTATGCCGACAAGCTCTGGCGGCGGCCAAGACCGATTTGGATTTTACCCGTGTCGATAAGGCTATTTTTAGCACTTGTCCTTCCAATTCGATTGACTATACGGTGTTGGAAAAGACAAACAAAGCGGTGGTTATTCCGCTAGATGCCGGTTGGAATGATGTCGGGTCATGGTCGGCGTTATGGGAAGTGACCGATAAGGATGCGTTTGGCAATGCCATCAGTGGTGATGTGTTGACAGTTGATAGCCATAATTCTTATATTCATGCCGACAATAAGTTGGTTGCGGCCATTGGTGTGGATAACTTGATTATTGTCGAGACTGATGATGCGGTGATGATTGCGCCAAAAGACCGTGTCCAGGAAGTGAAGGACATTGTTGCGCAATTGAAAGCCCGGCAGCGTAGCGAAGCCGATGTCCACCGTAAGGTTTATCGCCCGTGGGGGCATTATCAGTCTGTCGATGAGGGCGAGCGCCATCAAACTAAGCGGATGGTGGTCAAGCCAGGCGGTAAGTTGTCGGTGCAAAAACACCACCACCGCGCCGAACATTGGGTGATTGTCAAAGGTACGGCGTTGGTTACGCGCGGTGATGAAAAGCTGTTGCTGACCGAAAATGAATCAACCTATATCCCGCTGGGCATTGTCCATTGTCTGGAAAATCCCGGTGTCATTCCCTTGGAAATTGTCGAAGTGCAATCTGGAAGTTATCTGGGCGAAGATGATATTGTCCGTTTTGATGACGTTTACGGAAGAGTTTAACCCCCTCCACTACGCTTGCTGTGTAGTTTTTATTGTGTATGCTTAAAGGAAAAATAAATGAGTAAAATAATTACCAAAGCCGTTTTCCCTGTCGCCGGCTTAGGCACCCGTTTTTTGCCAGCCACTAAGGCCAGCCCTAAAGAGATGTTGCCGATAGTTGATAAGCCGCTGATCCAATATGCGGTGGAGGAAGCGGTTGCGGCGGGTATCGACACCATGATTTTTATCACGGGCCGAAGCAAAAACGCTATTACCGACCATTTTGATAAAGCTTACGAGCTGGAAAAGGAGTTGGAAGCCAAAGGCAAAACCGAATTGTTAAGTTTGCTGCGCGGTATAGTGCCGCCGCACGTTTCGTGCATTTTTATCCGCCAAGCGGAAGCTTTAGGTTTGGGCCATGCGGTTTATTGCGCCCGTCCGGTGGTCGGTGATGAGCCGTTTGCGGTCATTTTGGCGGACGATTTGATCGAAGATGCTGACCGGGGCTGTATCGCGCAAATGGTTAAGGTCTATCAGGAAACGCACAGTTCGGTATTGGGGGTTGAGCGTATCAATCCTGCGGATACCGGCAGTTATGGGATTGTCAAAACGGCCGAGTTTGTCGGTGCTTGTGGGGTCGTGGAAACGATTGTCGAAAAGCCTAAGCCCGAAGATGCCCCATCCAATCTGGCGGTGGTGGGCCGTTATATCCTGACTCCGGCTATTTTCGATAAAATCAAGACCACAGGCCGGGGTGCCGGTGGCGAAATCCAATTGACCGATGCCATTGCCGCGCTGATGCTGGATGAGCATGTCTTGGCCTATGAATTTGAAGGCAAACGTTATGATTGCGGCTCTAAACTGGGCTTTTTAATCGCCACCGTAGAGCATGGCTTGCTGCATAAGGAATTGAAAGATGATTTTCTGTTGTATTTGAAAAAACTGGTTA
>JAQTNZ010000538.1 GCA_028713595.1 Methylovulum sp.
CCCTTAGCCCGTATTTTTGTTTCGCCAACACCACCACACTGCGGCCTTCCGGTGTTTCATCCGCTAAGGAAGCCAATTGTGCGGCATCAGCGAGTTCGCTTTCAGTCACTCCGGTAACGGCTATAAATGCGGATGCTTGACGGTTCCCCAAGGTGATCGTGCCTGTCTTATCCAGCAGCAACACATCAATGTCACCCGCCGCTTCGACGGCCCGGCCTGAGGTTGCGATGACATTTTTCTGCATCATCCGCCCAATCCCTGCCACGCCAATAGCTGACAACAAACCGCCGATGGTGGTGGGGATCAGGCAGACCAGCAAGGCCACCAGCACAGTGATGGTAATCGGTTGCCCCGCGCCTGAGGTGTTTACGGCATACAGGGAAAAGGGCAGCAAGGTCACGGTCGCCATCAGGAACACCAGCGTCAACGCCACCAACAAAATGGTCAAGGCAATTTCGTTAGGCGTTTTTTGCCGTTTGGCTCCTTCCACCATCGCAATCATACGGTCTAAAAACGCTTCGCCGGGATTCGCGGTGATGCGCACCACCAGCCAGTCGGACAATACCCGTGTGCCGCCTGTCACCGAACTAAAGTCGCCGCCCGATTCGCGAATCACTGGCGCACTTTCGCCCGTGATCGCGCTTTCATCCACGGAGGCGACACCTTCGATGACTTCGCCGTCACCAGGGACAAAATCTCCCGCTTCGATCAACACCACATCACCTTTGCGTAAACTGGAGCCTGCGATTTTGGAATAATTAGAGCCATAACGCGGTTCATCCAGTTTTTTCGCGGCAATATCTCGCTTGGCACTGCGCAGGAATGCCGCTTGCGCTTTGCTACGCCCTTCGGCGACCGCTTCGGCAAAATTAGCGAACAATACCGTTCCCCATAGCCACAGGGTAATAGCCAAAATAAAATTAGCCGGGTCAGTGCCTTCACCGTTAAGGGCTAACACCCACAGCAAGGTCGTCAGCATACTGCCAATATAAACGACAAACATCACCGGATTTTTCCATTGCTGCTGTGGGGCAAGCTTACGGAAAGAATCGACTAAGGCTTCACCCAAAATTTGCGGGTCGCCTAACGACATCAAAATAGATTTATTACTCATATTGTTTCCTTTATAGATAACCGACGGTTAATATCGGCCTTACGCCAGAACTTGGCGACAATGCCACCCAGCTTATCGTCCACGTAGTGCTTATTTGGACGGCCCAACACCGAGCATTTGCAATTGCTCAACCACGGGCCCCAGAGCCAAGGCAGGCACAAAAGTCAACGCCCCTACCATCAACACAGTGCCGATCAATAACATGATAAACAGCGGAGTATGTGTCGGTAACGTCCCTGGCCCAACGGGGACGATTTTCTTTGCCGCCAAAGAACCTGCGATAGCCAGCACAGGCACTGCCAACCAGTAACGTGACAACAGCATCGCCGCGCCAAGCATAGCGTTGTAAAACGGCGTGTTTGCGGACAGGCCACCAAACGCGCTACCGTTGTTGTTGCCTGCTGATGAAAACGCATACAACACTTCGCTGAATCCGTGTGCACCGGGATTAAAAACCGAAGATTTACCGACATCGACCATCACGGCGATAGCAGTACCACCCAAAACGACCAAGGGCGGGATCAAAATGACGATAGCCGCCATTTTCATTTCATAAGCCTCGATTTTTTTGCCCAAATATTCCGGTGTGCGGCCTATCATCAAACCGGAGACAAACACGGCGACGATGGCGAACATAATCATGCCGTACAGCCCTGAACCCACGCCGCCGAAAATCACTTCACCCAGTTGCATTAGCCACATCGGCACGAGTCCGCCAATGGGAGTAAAAGAATCGTGCATGGCATTGACCGAACCGTTGGAAGCCGCCGTGGTGACTACCGCCCACACTGCCGAATTGGTGATCCCGAAGCGGGTTTCCTTGCCCTCCATATTGCCTCCGGCTTGGTTTACATTTGTCGACTGGTCTACACCCAGTGTCGCCAGAGTCGGGTTACCGCTTTGTTCAGCCGATACCTCAACAAAAACCAGTGCGACTAAAACCAGCGTCATCGCCGCCAGGATCGCCCAACCTTGGCGGGTGTCGCCCACCATCATGCCGAAGGTGTAACACAATGCCGCAGGGATTAGCAGTATCGAGAGCATTTCTAAAAAGTTGCTCAATGGAGTCGGATTTTCTAGCGGATGAGCGGAGTTGACGTTAAAGAAACCGCCACCATTGGTACCCAGTTGCTTTATTGCCACTTGCGAAGCGGCGGGCCCGACCGCTACGGTTTGCTCCTTCACTTCAACGGTTTCCATCACAGGCTTACCTGCAGCATCTTGCAAGGCCACACCGTCCGAACCCAATTTAGGCTGTTCGTAACTGACGCTTTCGACCAGAGGGACGGTTTGATACGGCTTAAACGTTTGCACCACACCTTGCCCGACCAGCACCAAGGCCAAGATCAAGGACAACGGCATCAGGATGTACAAAGTGCTACGGGTCATATCCACCCAGAAATTGCCGATAATATCGGCTTTGCGACGGGTGAAACCACGGATCAAGGCGACTAACACAGCCATGCCTGTTGCGGCGGAAACAAAATTTTGCACGGTCAGGCCTAGCATTTGGGTCAGGTAACTCATCGTGGTTTCCCCGCCATAGCCTTGCCAGTTCGTGTTAGTGGCAAAACTGACGGCGGTGTTGAACGACGAGTCCGGGCTGACGTTGGGCAGGTTTTGCGGATTTAA
>JAQTNZ010000539.1 GCA_028713595.1 Methylovulum sp.
GACATGCACCACAAATTCAAACCCTATACAGATGCGCATTACCCCCTGGTTGAAGTATTCCGTAAAGCTGACTTGGTGGATTTCTCCTTAGGGTGGCTAAGGGCCCAAGTGCCTAAAGCGTATGTCAACCGCGTCAAAAACCAGTTCCCTAACGCCGGATTCCATAAGCGTTTGCTGCAATTGGCGTGGGGATGGTTTTCCAAACATCCTATCAGTGCGCCCCCTTTTATGAAGTGGTAAGCTGAATTGGCCTTTGGACTTTTCTAAAAAAACGCTTACTTTTGAATACAATCCCCAACCGAAAATTACGACTTAAGCCATTAACTTCATGCCCATCCCCTATTGGCGACTCTCAAGCTTTTATTGGTTTTATTTCGCTGCGGTTGGCGTTTTTATACCTTATTGGGGACTGTATCTTAAACAAGTGGGGTTTGATACCGTACAAATCGGCCAACTATCAGCGTTACTGCTGGGTTGTAAGATTGTCGCCCCCAACAGTTTAGGCTGGATTGCCGACCATACCGGCAAAAACTTGCCGATTATCCGCTTAGCATCGTTCTTGGCAACCTTGGGTTTTTGTGGTTTTTTGTACGTCCACAGCTATAATGAATTTGTCTGGGTGACGTTGGTGTTCAGTTTTTTCTGGAGTGCTGCCTTGCCGCAGTTTGAGGCGGTGACGCTGGCGCATTTAAAAACTGAAACCCATCGTTACAGCCAGATACGGCTGTGGGGTTCGGTTGGCTTTATCGTCGCGGTGCTGGGCATAGGTTGGCTGATTGACCGATTGCCCTTGGCGTTGTTGCCCAACATCATTATCGTCCTGTTGCTGGGTATCGGGGTGGCGGCGTTAAGCATACCCGAAGCGCGGGCGATTAGCCACGGCATCCAAGCCCGTGGCTTGGGGCATGTTTTGACCAAACCCGAAGTCATCGCCTTTTTTGGCGTGTGCGCCTTATTGCAAATCGCCCATTCGCCGTATTATGTGTTTTATTCTATCGTTTTAAAACAGCACCAGTATTCGGCCACCATGATAGGCGGCCTTTGGGCACTGGGGGTGATTGCGGAAATCGTCCTGTTTGTTTTTATGCGCCGCCTATTGGCGCGGATTTCCTTGCGCACCTTACTGCTGACCAGCATTGGCTTAAGTATCGTGCGCTGGTTGCTGATTGCTTATCTGGCAAATTCCACCGCTTGGCTGATAGTTGCGCAATTGCTGCACGCGATGACCTTTGGCGGGGCGCATGTCGCGTCAATACATCTGGTGCACCGATATTTTGGCAACCAACACCAAGGCAAAGGCCAAGCTTTATATAATAGCTTTAGCGCAGGTCTGGGGGGCATGGTCGGCAGTTATGCCAGCGGTTATTATTTTGACACTATTGGCGCGACGGGCATTTACACCACCGCCGCCTGGTTTTGCGGGGTCGCCTTGCTGATTGCTTATATTTGGATAGGCCGGGAAGATGGTAAGATAAGCACATAGTCCGAAGCCATTTTATATGCACCTATCACCCCCGCTTAAGCGCTTTACCCTTTAACTCCCACCCATCAGGATATCCCGTGTTTGAAATCATTAAAAGCGGTGGCTGGTTGATGCTACCCCTCATTTTATGTTCCATTATTTCTATGGCAATCATTGTCGAGCGTTTTTGGTCGTTACAAAAAAGCAAGGTGTTGCCACCCGATTTGGTGACGCAAGTGTGGCGGATTGCGCGTGAAAAAAGACTGGATGAGTCTATCTTAAGACGCTTGAAAAATAGCTCCTCATTAGGGTTTATCCTGTCGGCAGGGCTGGCCAATAGCCAGCATGGCCGCGATGTGATGAAAGAAGCCATCGAAGAAGCGGGGCGGCAAGTGGTGCACGAGCTGGAACGCTTTCTTAACGCCTTGGGCACTATTGCCTCGATTGCCCCGCTGCTAGGCCTATTGGGGACGGTGGTGGGTATGATCCAAGCGTTCAACGCCATTGTCGCTCAGGGCGTGGGCGACCCTTCGGTGTTGGCGGGCGGTATTGCAGTGGCCTTAATCACCACCGCCGCCGGTTTGACGGTCGCCATCCCCAGCCTGATTTTCCACCGTTATTTTGAACGCTTGGTCGATGAGTATGTCGTTTATATGGAAGCGGAAGCTTTGAAGCTGATCGACATCCTGCATGGCGACCGCGAGGATATTGAATGAAATTCCACCGCAAAAAACGTATCACGCCAGAAATATCCATGACCTCAATGGTCGATGTGGTGTTGCTGTTATTGTTTTTTTTTATGGTCAGCACCACGTTTAGCAAACAGACCCAAATTAAGGTCAAGCTGCCGGAAGCGGCGGGCGAAAAGTCCGAAGCGGTGCTGGAGATGATTAGGCTGACCATTGATGCCAATGGCGTGTATTATCTGGAGGACAGCGACGGAGCCAGCCATGAATTGCCCAACAAAAAAGCGGAAACGCTGATCCAAGCCTTACGTCAACGCCACAAACCGGGCGCTCCCGTACCTTTTATCATTAATGCCGATGGCAAAGCCCCGCATCAAGCGGTGATTACCGCACTGGAAGCCGCCAATGCCGTGGGTTTCAACCAAATTAGCTTTGCCACCGAATCCAAGCCAGAGCAATGAAAAAAGCACTCATCCGCTGTATCGAAAATATATGGTATAACGATCCGATTATCGGCACTTGGCTGATGCCTTTAGGATTTTTGTTCAGCGATATGGTGCGGTTGCGCAGGTGGCTGTATCGTATTGGGGTGTTA
>JAQTNZ010000540.1 GCA_028713595.1 Methylovulum sp.
AACAGCCCTTTATCAAGCGTCAGCGTTTTTGCCAATTGTTTTCAGGTGTCCTGGTGACGATTATCGTTGCCATCTCTATTAATGAATGGCTACAGGCGCATCATCCGGAACTGGCCTTAAATGGTAGCCATCTGGTCGTTTTGCCGGTCATGGACACGATGGGCGATTTTATCAGCCAACTGAACGCCCCCGACTTTGCCGCCTTCAACCAGCCTAATGTCTATTGGGTGGCTGTCACCTTGGCGTTAGTGGCCAGTTTGGAAACCTTGATTGCCGTGGAGGCGATTGACAAACTGGACAGTTATAGGCGGGCGACCCCTGCCAACCGTGAACTGATAGTGCAGGGCATCGGCAATATCAGCGCCGCGCTGCTCGGAGGCTTGCCGCTGACCCAAGTGGTGGTGCGCAGTTCCATCAACGTGCAATCAGGGGCCAGGACTAAAGCCTCGGCCTTCATCCACGGTTTGTTGCTGTTGTTGACCGTTATCCTGATCCCGACTTGGCTGCATGAAATCCCGCTGGCCAGCTTGGCGGCGATTTTGTTGGTGGTGTCTTATAAAATGGCCCGTCCGCGCACTTTTAAGGCCATGTACCAAGCCGGGCCTTATCATTTTATCCCGTTTTGCGCGACGATTGTCGGCATGGTGCTGACCGACATTTTGTTGGGTTTGGCGGTAGGCTTGATGACGGCGCTGGTGTCGATCTTACTGGAAAACCATAAAAGCTCGTTTTATTTCCAGAAAAAAATGCGGGTCGGTGACAAAATCATCTTGCGTTTGTCCGAACACGTCTCGTTTTTGAACAAGGCCAACATCCAGCAAACCCTGGAAGCGTTGCCTGCGCATTCGCAAGTGGTCATCGATGCCACCCGCTCAAAATACATTGATTATGATGTTTTTGAGATCATTGAAAATTTCCGGCAAGAAGCCCCATTCCGGCAAATCGACCTGACCTTGCAAAATTTGCGCGGCTACGGCTCCTTGCCGCCTGTTATCAATGCCAGACCGCAAACCTTCGATTCCCAGCAGTCGTTAACGCCCGCTAAAGTGTTGGCGATACTCAAGGAAGGCAACGGGCATTTCATCAATAATCTGGAGTCCAACCGCAATTTGCTGGAGCAGGTCAATGATACCCGTCAGGGGCAGTTTCCCATCGCCATTATTTTAAGCTGCATGGATTCGCGCACCTCGGTCGAGCTGATTTTTGACCAAGGCTTAGGTGACATTTTTAGTACAAGAGTAGCGGGTAATGTAGTTAACAATGATATTCTCGGTAGTATGGAATATGCTTGTAAAGTTGCTGGTTCCAAATTAATTGTGGTGCTAGGGCATTCTCATTGTGGGGCGATCAAAGGCGCGTGTAGCCACGTCCAGCTTGAACATCTGACGGGACTGTTGGCAAAAATACAACCTGCGGTGGTAGCGGCCAGTGCTGAAACAACAGGTGAACTTAGTGCTGACAATTTGGTATTGGTACAACGAGTTGCCGATTATAATGTGTTGTTGATGGTTGATGAAATTAAAACGCGCAGCCCTTTGTTGAATGCCATGCTGGCTAGCGGGGAGATTGGTATTGTCGGCGGCATGTATGATATTGAAACGGGGAAAGTACGGTTTTATGAAGAAGGCGGGCTTCGTGTATAGCGTAAGGAATTTCAAGATTTAATTTCCACCCAGCCGCCTTGCGCATACGTTGCCCCGAAGATATTGCCAGTCATACAGGCGCGGCATTCAAAGCTAAGGGGCATTTTTATGGCTTGTTGGACACGGTTTCCGTTAAGGTGTCGCTGAACCCACGAACACCTTTACTGGGGGCCATCCATTATTTTGCTTAAGGGTTCAAGCCCTGGCCCTTACAAACCGATAACATCCTTGTTAAGGGATGTTATCGGTTAAGCGGCGGATTTTTTAGACCAATACTATTTAGTGGTTTTGATTGTTGGGATATGGGTTACTCCCGTTATTTGGGTATTGGTTGTTAGGGTGTTGGTTGTTAGCAGGATATTGGTTGTTGCCGTTGTTCATGTTGTTTGAAGCTTGCCCGTTGAAGCCGTTCTGGTTTGGCGGGTAGCCGTTGTTGAAGTTGTTCGGATAGCCGTTGGCGTTTGGCGGATAGCCATTGTTGAAGTTGTTCGGGTAGCCATTGGTGTTTGGCGGATAGCCGTTGTTTTGGGCCCGTTGCGGGGGCATTTTGCCAGGCTCAGCCTTAATCTTCACATAGTTCTTGCCTTGCATACAGGTTTTCAGTTGATTGTCTTGCTCCATCGAGTCTTGGACAGTGTCTTTCACTAGAGTTTATGCACAATAAGCCAAGCGAGCCATTTGCTATCGCAGGGTTTGGGCATTGACCAGACCACAGACCGTTTGCATGACGGAAGTGTAAATGGAATGGGAACAGCGGAAGCGGTTGGCGGTGATGACCCAGTTTTTTATCCAGCCAACGCAATGCTCCACCCTGACACGGACAGAGCTTAGCTGGGAATTGAAGGCCTTCGCTGCGAGACAGGAGTCGAGTAGTCCCCAGAAGCGATAGTGCCTGTGTTTTCACGAAGCGAAGCGGAAGTGAAAATGCAGGCTATACGAAATCGCGTCGAGTCATTGGAGCGCATGTGAGCTAACCCCTTGTTGGGTGGCGAGCGAGTGACCAGGACGGCTGGGGCAGCCGAAGGCATAGCGGGTCGCGTGATTTTTGCTGATTTTTGGGTAGGACACCCAAAAATCTTTCGCAAAAA
>JAQTNZ010000541.1 GCA_028713595.1 Methylovulum sp.
CACCGATGTGGCAAAGCCGGTCATGGCTTGGGCGGCGATCAGCGCCCATTTCTCGTTTTGCGCCGTGATAATGGCGCGGGTCGCTTTCATAGGAAACGCTTCGGCAAACGTAGCGTCTATGGTTACACCGTTAATAATCATAGTGTGTTGCTCATGGTTAATGTGTATGTTTGTTTTAGAGGGATTAGGGCAATGGCACAAGTTCTAGGCCGACAATCCGCGTAAAGTGCCGTAAGTTGGACGTTGCCAGCTTTAATTGGGGTTTTCCATACAAAGAGCCGTTATTGAAATAATGCGCCTAGCCATTCTATAAATTGATTGGCCAGCATGTTATCGGGGTCTAACGTTCTTGCCGTGATGGCTTGGCCTAGTGGCATTCCTGGTTCATGTTGCCAAGCCAAAAAAGTATGGATTACCGCTTTAGATTTATGGGAATCAATAAACGTTGCGTAATTGTTTTCTTTTGCACCATTGACGCATTTTTCGGCAAACCCAAGGCCTGTTGGATGGGCCAATTGACTGCAAAAATCCTCAAGCATTCCATCCAATTGGTTATTTGGCATAAGCCAAACACCTATTCTAGGGCAGGTATCATCAGCAGGAATAATCGTTCCTGATGGTTCTGGGGTTTCTGGAAAGGATGTTATTCCGCTCTTTTGTAGCCTATCTTTAACAGCTTGCCATTTTGCCGCCAAATTTGGATTGTCAGCATCAATAACAATACCAATGGTTGTAATCTGCTCGCGTGTGGCAAGCAAGCCCGATAATCTTTTTAACGCCAATTCATCAGAACCGCACTCGTACAAGCCAAAGGTTTTGGGGATATTGTAATGTCGGCAAAGTGCCAAGATGACATGACAATCATTAATGCCCTCGGTTAGTAGCACTTTAGAGCCTATGTGCTTAAATGTCATAATTAAGCTACCTGACTTCAACATCAGTTTCTAAAGAATCTGACAGCGTTTCAATATCGTATTCTTGGACTGACACAGAGCCATTACGGGTAAATAGCCTAAAAAATGCGCCTGCTTGTTGATGATCTTGCCAAGCCGCATCAAAGCCATGAACGCAATCTCTGCTATGGGTTGTGCAAAATACTTGGACATTAAGCATTTCCGCCAATTGAAAAACGGTTTTCCAGACTGATTCTTGTACAGCCCAGTGCAAGCCATTTTCAAATTCATCAATTAACAGCACACCACCTTTGGCGTTTACTAGAGATAAAATAATGTGGAAAACCCTGGTCACACCATCGCCTAGGCTTTTAAGAGGTATACGTTCTTCTTGGTTTTCCAGTTTGACTACGGGAACACGATCGCGTGATCTTTCGCCCTCGACAAATGCTAGACCGATTATTGACTTTTCTACTAATGTAAGCGCTTTTATGACATCTTTTTCTAGATCTGTAAGATTAATAGCATCCCATAATTGGGCAGCTTTTTCGTCGGAAAGCCCTTGTGTTGAGACGAGTTGTATGGGGCCGTATTTATTTTGTGTCCGTTGATTGTTTAATCTGAATCTAGCTTCCCTATAAGAGTCTCGAAATTCCCAGTTTTGTGAAAATAATAGTTGCGTACTTTCTCCATGTTCAGAAACAACAAATATTTCAATATCAGGGTCAATGTAGTCAGGTTCGATATTTTCCAGTTCTTCAGGATTTAATTTTCTTCTGGTTCTTTTATCTGTGGATATTTCAATTATGAATGCCGCCGTTCTGATGCTTAAGGATTCTTGATCTTCTTTAATAGCAAGCGTAAAACCTGGCTCAATGAGGTTAGGGATTTTATGCCCTTTAAACAAATGCCGAATTGGGCTTAATGACAGTATATTTAGATTATGCGGCAAATTGGAATCGTAATTTTCTTGTCGGGAAGCTATGAGGTTGTAAATTACTTCAATAGAAGCATTTGATGCATATAATAAAATAGCTTCTAAAAATGTACTCTTACCCGCATTATTACGCCCCACTATCAAATTGACCCTGCCTAATCTGTTGATAGATAGTGTATTGAAAATTCTAAAGTTTTCTATATAGAATGAAGGTAGCATTGCTTTTCTCTAAATTTCATGAATATAAGTTATGAACAATCAAGCCTAGTCGATATTCCCTTGGGTTTGTAATGTGCGGTTCACCCTATCGTTGCCCAATATTTTTGAGCGTAGATAGGGTAATTATCATGCGTGTATTAAATAGCAAATAAGAATTTTATGAAATACATATCCAATCCTTATATCGTCGGATGCACGGTAACACTCCCCCGTCCATCATCGGTAATTTCATCATCGCTGATCTTAAAATTACCCACTTTCATGGTCAGGTAGCGGTCAAAATACTCTTTCAGGCCTTTTTCCACCGAGGGGTCAAAGTCGGGTTTGACGGTGTGGGTGGTTCCCCATTTGGTGGCGACGACTTTGCCGTCAACCACGACCAATTGGCCGTCCTTAAAGACATAATCGGGTTTTTCGAACATCTGTTCGCGGTTGGCGTTGTCGGTGTAGACGGTGATGTCCGCCCAGTTGCCTGCGCTTAAGCCGCCCCGATCTTTCAGGCCGATCAGTTTGGCGGCTCCGGCGCGGGTCATGATGGCGATGTCTTGCAAGCTGTATTCACGGTCTATCGAAGCCAAGGTGGTCATCTTTTGCGCTTCGGGGTGGATGGTCGCCAGCATGTCGTTGCGGAAGGATTTGTCCATCAGCAAGCGTATCAGATGCGGATAGCTGGTGAA
>JAQTNZ010000542.1 GCA_028713595.1 Methylovulum sp.
ATATCCGAAGTGATATGGTGTTCGGCGCAAAAATCCAGCATTTCTTGGGTTTCTTTTAAACCACCAATCAATGAACCGGCAATACTGCGGCGTTTGAAAATCAAGTTGCCGACAGAGGGTGATGGGTGTGGTTGGTCAGGAACACCGACTAAGCACAAAGTGCCATCGCGTTTGAGCAAAGCCGTATAGGCATCCAGATTGTGCGGAGCGGCGACGGTGTTGAGGATAAAATCAAAGCTCAATGCGTGCGCCGCCATTTCCTCTGGATTTTTAGAAATCACTACAGTGTCCGCGCCTAAGCGTTTGGCATCGGCAACTTTATCGGGTGAGGTGGTGAATAAAACCACTTCTGCACCTAAGGCTTTGGCAAATTTCACTCCCATGTGCCCCAAACCACCTAAACCAACAATACCGACTTTGTCACCAGCACCGACTTGCCAGTGCATCAGCGGTGAATAGGTGGTGATCCCTGCGCATAATAACGGTGCAGCCGCCGCCAAATCCAAGTTATCGGCAATTTTTAAGACAAAATGCTCATCAACTACGATGTTGTCGGAATAACCGCCGTAAGTGTTGCCGCCTGTGTGCGGGTCATGGCTGTTATAAGTAAAAGTTGGGTGATTACAGTATTGTTCTTGGTCGTCTTGGCATTCAGGGCAAGTGCGGCAGGAATCGACCAAGCACCCTACGCCGACGGAGTCGCCGACTTTAAATTTTGTCACAGCACTGCCAACTTTGCTTATTTTGCCGACAATTTCATGCCCCGGTACCATAGGAAATGACGCATTGCCCCATTCGTTACGGGCTTGGTGGATGTCCGAATGACAAACACCGCAAAATAAAATTGTGATGTGGACATCAGTTGGTTTCAGTTCGCGCCGTTCAAATTGGAAGGGCACGAGAGGTGATGTGTTGCTGTGGGCGGCATAACCTAAGGATTTGTACATAGCGGCTCCAGTATCATTTGATGTTAATGTTAGGGGTTATTGGCAATAACAATCGCCCGTTTCGGTGCGGGTAAGCCTTCGATGGTGAGTTGTGGATTTTTGGGATCGAGAAAATCTTGTAACGAATGGAAACGCATCCATTCCGTGCTGCGCTGCTCGGCGACGCTAGTGACGGTGACATCGACTACTCTGACATTAATAAAGCCACAACGTTGCAACCAACTGACCAAAGTGTCGCAACTCGGTAAAAACCACACATTCCGCATTCGGGCATAGCGGTCAGGCGGCATTAGCGCTTCCCCTAAACCGCCATCAATCACTAGCGTTTCTAAAATTAATTCCCCGCCTGCTTGTAGGCAGCCTTTGAGTTCCAGTAAATGGTCAATTGGCGAACGGCGGTGATATAGCACGCCCATAGAAAAGACGGTATCAAACAGTTGCAAATTGGCGGGCATATCTTCTATGCCCATCGGCAAAACGTAGACAGGCGCAGTGCCGTGCAGTTTTTTAATAAGCTGGAATTGCATGACATTCAACAGCATCGGGTCTATGCCGACCACCATTTTTGCCCCTGCGCCTAGCATTCGCCAACAGTGATAACCGTTGCCACAGCCGACATCCAACACGCGGCGATAGGTAAGGGGGCTGATATGGTCTTGTAAGCGTTGCCATTTCCAATCCGAACGCCATTCGGTGTCGATATAAATATCAAACAATTGATAAGGGCCTTTGCGCCAGGGGTGCAAAGTTTGCAAATGGGTTTTGAGTTCTTTGCGTTGGGTTTTGGTCAAATCTTCCGCACAGCCGATTTCGACGGCATTTTTGTCCAAGCTGATATGGCTATGCGGAAAACTGGGAATGGCATCTATCGCGGCTTGCCATTTCGGTAAATCGGCATGTTTACTGGTATCGAAAGCGATTGTTAGCAGTTGTGGCAAGGTTGCCGCCCAAGTATCGGCATTGGCTTCTAATAGTTGGGTAAATAAAGGTTGGTAGTCGAGCATGACTGGGAATAGGGCGGGGGTTGGCAATACCTTCAGGACAGATGCCCTGAAGGTGGGGAGGGCAAACTTAGGAGTTTTTTGCTGGTTTTGCCGCCAAGGCTTCGGAATTGCGTTTTGCCAAGCTATCAATGACAGCGCTTAAAGTGCCTTTAGTTTGCATTTCATTGTTGAACGTAGTGCGGTAGTTGGTGACCAAACTGACACCTTCAATCATGATGTCGTAGGCTTTCCATTGGTTTTCGTGCAAAGCCATGCGGTAATCAATGGCAACTGGTTGGATGCCTGGTTGTAGCACTTCGGTTTTGACGACGACTTTAGTGGCGCCGGGTTCCATTTCCATCGGTAAAAAGCGGACGGACCATTCTTTAAATTCAACAAAGGCGCGTGAGTAAGTGCGGACCAGTAGAGTTTGGAATTCTTGTTTCAAACGGGTGCGTTCATCAGGCGTTGCAGTTTTCCATAATTTGCCCAACACCAAAGCCGCAATACGGTCAAAATCGACGCGTGGGTTAATCACTTGATTAACAAATTGGTTGATTTTGGCAAAGTCTTTGGTGAAGTTTTTATCCTGCATTTGTGCTTGCAGTTGCGCAGAGGCGGTTTCAATGGCTTGTTGGGGTGGCAACAAATCGGCTGCCAAGAGCCTGTGGAGTGGGGCGAACGTCAGTAATACTGCGAAAAATGTGAATAATATAGTGTGTTTTGCCTTCATAAAATCCTCTAAAATGCAGCGTGTGATTAATTGTTTAATAAGTACTTGCTGAAAACGG
>JAQTNZ010000543.1 GCA_028713595.1 Methylovulum sp.
ACACGCTGGACGAATCCGGTTTTGCCGATGCCACGGTGCAAAACTTTGGCACCGCCAAAGACGTGCTGATCCGCCTAAAGCTACAAGAAGGTGTCAGCAGCGCCGATTTAAGCACTAAGGTGCTGGATGCCATCAACAAAACCACCGCCGAACCGGCCAGCCTGCGGCGGGTGGAATTTGTCGGCCCGCAAGTCGGTGACGATCTGGCGCAAGACGGTTTTCTGGCCTTGCTGTATTCGACCATCGGCATTTTGATTTATGTCGCTTGGCGGTTTGAATGGAAATTTTCCTTAGGGGCGATCATCGCCACCTTGCATGACGTTATCGTCACCTTAGGGGTGTTTTCCGTGCTTAAGATGGAATTTGACCTGACGGTATTGGCGGCGGTGCTGGCCTTGATCGGCTATTCGCTGAACGATACCATCGTGGTCTATGACCGTATCCGCGAGAACTTCATCCAGCTTAGGAACAAAACCACCGAAGAAATGATGAACATTTCCGTCAACGTCACCTTAAGCCGTACCATCATGACCTCATTGACAGTCATTTTGGTGTTGTTGTCGCTGTTTTTCTTAGGTGGCGAAGTGATCCACGGTTTTGCCGTGGTGTTGTTGTTCGGCGTGTTTTTCGGCACTTATTCGTCCATTTTTATCGCCAGCCCGATGGCATTGATCTTGGGGGTCAGCCCACAAGACCTTATCCCGGCGGCAAAAACCGAACATCTGGATAATTTGCCTTAGGCCTAAGTTTCGTATGCCCCTTTATGGCTCCCCATCTATATCCACGGAGGTATGGATGCTGGCTGTAAAGGGTGGTAGATAACAGCCATGCCTTCATAAAGGGGCAATAACGACACGATTAATCACATCTGTCACACGAATCGGCTATAATTGGCAATCACTTTTAAACAACCTATTAACTAACCCTTTTGGAGTTTTATAAACAATGGCAATCGAACGCACCTTCTCAATCATTAAACCCGATGCAGTGGCAAAAAACGTTATTGGCGAAATCTACAGCCGTTTTGAAAGCAATGGCCTGAAAATCGTTGCCGCTAAAATGCTGCACCTGTCTAAAGAACAAGCGGAAGGTTTTTACGCCGAACACAGCGAACGTGGTTTTTTTAATGACTTGGTCGCCTTTATGATTTCCGGCCCTGTCATCATGCAAGTGTTGGAAGGCGAAAATGCCGTCCTCAAACATCGCGAAATTATGGGTGCGACCAACCCTAAAGATGCCGCCCCAGGCACCATCCGCGCCGATTTCGCCAGTAGCATCGACGAAAACGCTGTCCACGGCTCCGATGCTTTGGCAACTGCCGCGCGTGAAATAGCTTATTTCTTCTCAGCTGATGAACTCTGTGCCAGAACCCGTTAAGGTTAAAAAAACCAACCTGCTCGATTTCGACAGAAAAGGCCTCGCGGCTTTTTTTGTCGATTTAGGCGAAAAACCGTTTCGGGCGACGCAACTGCTAAAATGGATTTATCAGGAAGGGGTCACTGACTTTAACCTGATGACTAATTTAAGCAAAGCCTTGCGCAGTCACCTGAACGAGCATTGCCATATTGAAACCCCAGAGATTGTGGTCGAGCAGATTGCCAGTGACGGGGTGCATAAATGGGTGCTGGAAACACATTGCGGCAACCGTGTCGAAACCGTGTTTATCCCCGAAGAAGGCCGTGGTACGTTATGCGTGTCCTCGCAAATCGGTTGCGCCTTGGCGTGTACGTTTTGCTCCACCGCCCAACAAGGTTTTAACCGTAACCTTAACGCCTCAGAGATTATCGGCCAGCTTTATGTCGCCCAAAACCGTTTAGGCACCACCGCCAAGATCACCAATGTGGTGATGATGGGCATGGGCGAACCCTTGTTGAACTTTGACAATGTGGTCGCTGCTATGAACCTGATGATGGATGATTTTGCTTACGGATTGTCCAAGCGCCGCGTCACCATCAGCACCTCCGGGGTCGTACCGGCGATGTACCGGCTGACCGAAGTGTGCGATGTCAGTTTGGCCGTGTCTTTACATGCGGTCAGGGATGAATTGCGTGATGAATTGGTGCCGATCAATAAAAAATATCCGCTCAAGGAATTGATGGAAGCCTGCCGTGCCAATGCCAAATTGGCGCCACGCCGTACCGTGACCTTTGAGTATGTCATGCTTGATGGGGTCAACGATTCCCTAGCTGATGCACAGGGTTTAATTGAGCTGTTAAAAACCGTGCCGGCAAAAATTAACCTGATACCCTTTAACCCTTTTCCGAATTCGTCTTATCGCTGTTCCAGCAATAACCGCATTCACCAGTTTAAAACTTTGTTAAACGATGCGGGGATAGTCACTACGGTCAGAAAAACCCGTGGCGAAGACATCGATGCGGCGTGCGGGCAATTGGTCGGCCAGGTTAAGGATAAAAGCCGCCGCCACCTTAAACTTAAATTGGCAGGTACTGATGAGCCTATTGATGCCTAAATTTTTAAGGATAAGCCGCTATGCCACCGCGCTGGCTTGTGCCATCGCAGTGGCTGGCTGTGCGACCACGGAAGAAAAGAAAGAGAAGACTGACACCTATTTGCAGTTGGGTGTACGTTATATGACCATGAACCGTTTGGAGCTTGCCAAAGAAAATCTCGAAAAAGCGTTGGCCAGCGACCCTAACAGTGCGCCCGTGCATAATGCGCTGGCCTTTTTGTATGAGCGGATAGAAAAATTCCCACA
>JAQTNZ010000544.1 GCA_028713595.1 Methylovulum sp.
CACCATAATGTCTTCATGCTCATCAGCCAAGCCATGAATGCCGCCGACAGCCGTACAATCCACCTTGCCACAGAACAGGGTCAGCCGTTCCGCGGTGCCGCCGGGTGACGTATAAAATTGGCTGATTTCCAGCAATTCTTCAATCGTACAACCGGCTTCTTCTAAGGCCTCACGATAGGCGACTTCGCTGGCGGTTTCGCCCTCTTCAATAGCGCCGGCGACAATCTCGACCAACCAAGCATGGTCGGGCTGTGCTAAGGCGCCGACCCGAAATTGCTCAATCAGCACCACTTGATCGGTGTGAGGGTCATATAACAGTACCCCCACGCACTCCCCGCGCACAAACAGCTCACGGTTTAGCTCGGCACTCCAGCCCCCTGCATACAGGGTATGTTTAAGGCGGTATTTTTCCAAACGAAAAAAACCGTTATAAACAGTCTCTTTGCTGAGGATGCTAAAGGCTTTGGTCATGATGTGCGGGAATAGGCAATGAAAGGGATACGATAGTATATTGTAGCGCGTTGTCAAAAACCGCGCTTTGTTTCTAAAAGGGAGAATCCCGCCCATGAGCCAAACGCTTAAAAGGCGTGGCTTCCATCTGGGTAGGCGTTAAAATCCACAGTCTTAACTGACGGTTTCTTTAGGCAAAATGACTTATTTATATCCCGATTCGGTGTTGATGCTATTTTGCAAAGCCCCTGTGCCAGGTCAGGTAAAAACCCGTTTGATGGCGGAATTAAGCGCAGGGCAAGCCGCTGATATCCATGCCGCCCTCAGTATCCAAACCCTGCAACTGGCAACACGACGGCCTTTATGTGCCGTGCAATTGTGGTGTGCACCGACACGGGAACATCCGTTTTTTGATAAGGCGGCGCGGGATTTTAAAGTCACTTTAAAAGTGCAGCAAGGTGATGGCTTGGGTGAGAGGATGTGCGGCGCATTTAATGCCGCTGTGCAAGACTATGCCCATGCGCTGTTGATAGGCTGTGATTGCCCGTCATTGACTAGCGCCGATTTGGAGCAGGCGTTGCTTGCCCTGCGCGGCGGTTATGACGGTGTCGTGGCCGCCACCGAAGACGGTGGTTATAGCCTGATCGGCCTTAACCAAGCTTGGGATGGGCTGTTTGCCAACACCCGTTGGGGTACGCCGCAAGTGATGGCACAAACCCGAAACAATATCGGGCGCCTAGGTCTTAGGTTTTACGAATTGCCCATGCAATGGGATGTCGATACGCCCGCTGATTTGGCGAGGTACCGTCTATGGGAAGCATCTGTTTGAAAGGCTGGGGCTGTGTGGTGCAGAGCTGCAAAGGCTGCGGCTCTGCAAGTTTGGGTGAGGCAATTAGGATTAGACATTACCAAAAAAGATGGTGAAGAACATGATAGTCACCACAACTAGGCCGAAAATCCAAAATAATTTTAACTCATCAAACTGTTTTTTTACCTGTTTCATCATCAACTACCTCCTGTATCATTACCGTAAACGGAGGCGCTTTGACCGGATGATTTACAACAGCTTAGCCACCATCATCATTGTCTGGTGTCAATCCGGTGGCTATTGCCGTCCCATCATCATCCGGTGTCAGCACCGCCTGCTCTTCAATAGAAGGCTCGTGACCACCATTAAGCAGTGCCGTCAATGCGGCGAGTTTGCCCGCATCAACATGTCCTGCTTTATATTGGCGTTTTAAGAGCTTAACAAAAGGGTGCAAGAAGGGGTTTATTTTCAGCGTCGGTTGTGGCGGTTTTTTTTGCTCCGGTGGTAAGGCCTTGCGTCCCCGTTTGTCTTTTTTCTTGGTCATAAATAGCTCGTTTATTAAAAAGTAACCTTAGTATAACAGGTGTTGGGAGGAATGCAAAAAATAAAAGTAACCTTTAAAATAATTTATAGGAAATTAAGAAAATGCCGATATTGGCATTTATTGAAAAGTATAACGCCATGATAAATATGTATTTTGTATTTATCAAAAGATATCGGTTCCACGTTTTCAAGCCATCCGAAAATGACAAACGTCCGCCGGGCTATCCACCACCACCGCCCCATAAAGCAAGTCATCCGTTGTTGGTGTCGCCAACTGCAATTCTATAATCCGCCAACTGTCCGGGTTATAGGCCTTAGGCAGGCTTAAAAACGTTTCCGGTTGCAACGGGTTGATTACGCAATCTTTTAACCCCAGGGCAATACCGCGTCCGGTGGCTTTGACGAAGGCTTCTTTTTTAGTCCAGAAGCGGTAAAACGCCGTGGTTTTTTGTGTGTCCGGCAAGCTATGCCAGTACGCCGCTTCCACGTCGGCAAAGCATTTTGCCACCAAGGCGGCGAGGTTGGTGCGGGGTTTGGCGTGTTCAATATCGACACCCAGTTGGCTTTGGTGGGCGATGGCGATGACCAGTTGCCGGGCGGTATGCGAGATATTGAACACCAGATGCGGATGGTCGGGCAAATAGGGTTTGCCTTGTCCGCTGCGGGCAATACGGATGTCGGCGGGTGCTTGCTGGAGATAATCCGCCAGTAGCAAGCGCAAACGGGCGCGTACTTCGATGTGGCGTTGCCTCATGAGCGGATGCGATAAGCTGTCGGCACAGGCAAGTTCGGCGCTATCCAGTAGCGGCAAATACGCTGGGCAGACGTGGCCATCATCTGCCAGTTGCCCCTGCCATAAGGCGATGGTGTGCGGGTCAAGGTGTGGCAATCGCGTGGCTTTTTCCGTGACGG
>JAQTNZ010000545.1 GCA_028713595.1 Methylovulum sp.
CGCACAAGGGCAAACTATCCCTAAGGAAAAATTGCTTGAAGAGCTGATCCAACGCGAATTGCTGGTGCAAGATGCCGAACAAAAACAATTGGACAAATCCACTGAAGTGGCAGGCCGTTTGGAAGAAGCGAGAAAATCCATCCTGACCCAAGCTGAAATCCAAAACTTCATGAAAGCCAATCCGGTCACTGACGCGGAAATCAAAGCCGAATATGACAGCAAAGTTGGCGGTACTAACACCACCGAATATAAAGCCCGGCACATTTTGGTAAAAACCGAAGCCGAGGCCAAAAAACTGATTGCTGAATTGGACAAAGGCGCGGACTTTGCCAAACTGGCGAACAAAAACTCCTTAGATGGCAAAGAAGCTCAAAACGGTGGTGATTTAGGTTGGTTCGTCGCCAGCCAAATGGTGGAGCCGTTCTCAAAAGCCGTGGTTGCTTTGGAAAAAGGCAAGTACACCAAAACCCCCGTACAAACCCAGTTCGGCTGGCATGTGATCTTGCGTGAAGATTCACGCGCCCAAACCCCTCCTCCATTGGAAGCGGTCAAAGAACAATTGACTCCAATGCTGCAACGCAAAAAAGTCCAAGACATGTTGGAAACCCTGCGTAAACAAGCTAAAGTTGAAATCTTGATGCCGTTGAAAGACGAAAAACCTGCCGAAGCTCCAAAACCTGCGGCGGATGCAGCCAAACCCGTGACTGAAGAAGTGGTAGTCGAAGAAGAAGTAAAAGACAAAGACGGTAAAACCGTTGCCAAAGAAGTCGTAGTTGAAGAAATAACCGAAGAAAAAGCCCCTGCCACTGAAGAGAAAAAACCAGCGGACAGCAAACCCGCCGCTGAGAAAAAGAAATAAGCCTTAGCGTTGCCGATAACAAAAAAGGGCGGCTGTTTAGCCGCCCTTTTTTATGCCCCGCTCTAAGGCATCATCCGCCTAAAACGTCAGCCGCACACCAACCCAACCGGCGCGGGGCGCACCGGGGGAAATAAACCGCCCATCATTATACTGGCTACCCAATACATCCGTCGCATTGCCGTATACGCCAAATGAGCTGTAACGCTCATCGGCGATATTGTCCAGCTTGCCAAACACCGTAACATAACGGGTCACTTTATACTCGGTAGTGGCGTTAAACAGCCAGAAACCTGCCAATGGCTTGGTGATATTGGCCTCATCGCCACGAAAATATTGGCTGCCGCTATACATACCATTAATCCCTAACGACCATTTTTGCCACAAATCCACCCCCACCGCCAGCTTAAACAAGTGCTCAGGGATACCCGGAATACGGTCGCCTGAATGCACGGCGATGATTTGGTCATGGTTAAGCGGGTTTTGTACCCCGAAGCCATCCAAGAAAATGGCGTTCAAATAAGTGTAACTGCTGGAAAAATGCCAATCGTCAATAGTGCTGAACAACTGCGGATAAGTCACGTTGCCCCCCGCCTCCAAGCCTTGGCGCAGGGTTTTGCCGACATTGCTAAAATAGCCCTGATTATTGAAATTGCTGGAAAAATCACGGCGAAAAATAATGTCATTCTCATTGGCGGTATGGAAATAGCCCAGGTTCCACTGCCCGTCACCCCTGCCTAACAAGCCCTTTAAATGCCCCTTAAAGCCGCCTTCAAAGGTATTGGCGACCACTTGCTTTAATTCGGGGTCACTGACAAACGAGTTTGGCAACTTACAAGGCGCTTGCGGGTCGGCGCAACTTAACTCCATCGGTGTGGGGGCGCGAGAGGACTCGCTGTAACTGCCGTACATCGCCACCTTGGGCAAGACTTGGTAAGTCAAGCCCGCCGATGGGTTAAAGCGTTCAAAAACATGCTGGCCGTTGAGAGTCCTATCGGAATTGATATAGCCGTCCACCATGCTCAGGTCGATATGGTTATAACGTCCGGCGACCGTGGCGGTCAGCTTATCCGTAACCGAAAAACTATCGGAGGCGTAAACCCCCACCGTATCGCTATGGGTATGCAGCCGTACCTTCGATTCATCGACATAAATGCCGCTACCGACCGTACCCCTATCACTGGTCAACGCCGCCAATTCGGTGTCCGAACCAAAATGCACGTCGGCATTGTCATAACTGGTACCGACCACCAAACTGTTCTCATGGGCAAATACATCTTGGCTGAACAACGCTTGCACCGTGCCGCCGCGCGTGTACATATTGGTAAAGCTGGTGTTATTGGTCGCTCCATCGACACTATCGCTAAAATTGACCGCGTTACCGTTAGTGTCCATCACTGTGTCACCATCGCCATTACACAACAAGGCCTCATTGTCGCTACACACTCCATAATCGCTGCTATCACCATTGAATGAACGCATCCGGTTCTGCCGGAAATAAACGTTGCCGGTCAGTTCGACATTATCATTGAGCGCGTAATTGCCCGATAACTCGGTAAAAAACAGCCGTGTCACCGTCTGGTCAGGGTGCGTGAACACGGCGCTGCTGTCTTGCGCCAGCAATTGCATCGGTGCCGCACCATTGCCACGCAAATCATTGTCATTGGTGGCGACTGTCAAATCCAGCCCCCCCCTATCGCCCTGCCAACTTAACGTGCCTAAGGCCTGTTTGGCCGAAGACGGCGAAAAATCCCGCCAACCTTGTTCGGCAAAACTGCGCAAATCGACAAAATAGCCTAGCTTGCCGTTATTGCCGCCGCTGGTGATTTCTTCGACATGG
>JAQTNZ010000546.1 GCA_028713595.1 Methylovulum sp.
GCTGCTTTCTCGATGGTCGCCGCGTCGGCATCCACGACTTTTTCGGTGTATTTTTTTAACAGCAAGCCATATCCCAGATCGGCCTTATGGGCATCAAACGCTTTCAAAGTGGCATTACTATGGTCACCACCGCGCAGTTTTTGCAACTCCCCATACGCAACCATGCCATTTTTAACCCGTAACAAACTGTCTTCGCGCAATTCTTTCAAGCCCTTGACGGGTTCGTCTATCGAGCGTGTGGCAATCAAGCCTAACACATACGGTATTTTTATTGCGTAATCGGTATGTTGCGTAGATTGATTGGGAAAACCAAACGCGGTGAAGCTGGCGGGCGCGGCTTCAGTCTCCCATTCCGCCTCAATCGCGGCGAGTTTGATTTTTTGCGTCTCGCCTTGGGTGTAACCGCTTTCATCACCCAGAACAATCACGGACAAGATGGAAGCCAAACCAAACGCGGACGCTATCGAGAACGAACGGCGGGCAAAGCCGATGTCGCGTTTGTTCAGCAAATACCACGAGCTGATGCCTAATACGAACATGGAGCCTGTGACATAACCCGCCGCGACGGTATGGACGAACTTGACTTGGGCGACCGGATTGAGGATAACATCGGCGAAGCTGGTCATTTCCATGCGCAACGTTTCGTAATTGAACTCCGCACCGACCGGATACTGCATCCAGCCGTTGGCGATTAATATCCACAAGGCTGACAAGCTGGTGCCGACGGCGAGCAGCCAGGTCACCACCAGATGCTGGACTTTGGTCAATTTGTCCCAGCCGAAGAAAAACAGCCCGACAAAGGTTGATTCCAAGAAAAATGCCATCCAGCCTTCGCTCGCCAATAACGGCCCGAAAATATCGCCGACATAATGCGAGTAATACGCCCAGTTAGTGCCGAACTGAAATTCCAAGGTCAGGCCAGTAGTGACCCCCATCGCGAAGTTGATTCCGAAGAGCTTGCCCCAAAACTTGGTCATGTCCTTATAGACCTCTTTGCCGGTCATCACATACACCGACTCCATGATGCCGAGGATAAAGGTCATGCCTAACGTCAATGGCACAAATAAAAAATGGTACAGCGCGGTCAGGCCAAATTGCAGCCGCGACAGCATGACAATATCGTCACCGATCATAGTGGTTCTCCGGGTTGGATGAGGAAACAGGCAACGCAAAATGCGCGGCAATGTCAGGTTTAACAACGGGGCGTTCTGGCCAGCGGTGTAATAAAAACCACAACCCCGTCAGCAATAGGATTTTTAGCAACAAAGCCACACCTAACTCCCAACGCAAGGATATTTTGTTGCTGGTATGCTTAATTGTCATGTTGGTCTCCTGATGGTAAGTGCATATCAGTGTCGGCAGGCGCCTGCATCATCGCTTTATGCTGGACTTGATACATCGCTAATCCCCGATTCGCCATCATCAGCCCCATTGCAATGACCAACATGCCGGACACCCTTACCAACTGCCGCATGACTATTGCGGGTAAAAAGCTGGCAAATGCCCCAAAGCCCAATAATGGCAACAATGTGCCCGCGCTGAATAATGCCAGAATTTTCGCCCCTTGCACCGGGTCACCCGTACCCGCCGCCATGACATACATGGCCTGCAAAGGACCGCAACCCAGTAATAGACCCGTCAATAGGCCTGTCACCAACGGGCTGCGCCGTTGGCGTAGGGCATCGGTAATCTGCTGGTTTGCCGCTTTCGGCAAATGCAAGGTAAAACGCCGCAACACCGTAAACACATTAAGCATTTTTAAGCCATACACAATCAAAAACACACTGGCAGCTAGAGCTGCGATGCCGCGCATTTGTGGCGTGATGGCAATGCTTGCCCCCAAGACACCAAACCCGGCACCGATCACGCTATACGACAGCGTCTTGCCCAAAGCATAACCCGCATGTGCAGACAGTTGGCGTAACCAGTTCGCTTGCTTGTCGGCATAAGCCACGATAAATCCGCCACACATGCCTATGCAGTGGAAACCTGTCAAGAAACCAATACCTAATAACACAGCGTCATCCATATGAGGCCGGATTTGCTGCATCACGCCCGGCATCAGCGATTTGCCCCAAAATGCCACACCGCCAACCAGGATTAGCAGCAACAAAAACCACAACGTGTTGGCGAATGCGCTGGGTATCCCGGCTGTTTTATCCACGATGGGATAGCCTTGGGTCTCAATCGTTGTAAGGATTTGTGCCAACGTGACTTTGTTATCGTCATAATCAACCTTGACCTGTTGCCGGACGTAATTGGCCCGCACCGCAACGATGCCTGGCAACCCCCTAACTGCCGTATTGATAATGTCTTCGCAGCCTGTGCAAACCATCTGCCCTACCGAAAATTCCACGTGCTTCATCCGCCTCACCTACACTGCCATTAGCTAGCTATTATCCTCTGCTGGCTTGCGGATGATCCGTGTCGCCACAGCCAGCAATAAAATAGCCGCTGAAACCAAAATAATATCCAAGCCCACTTCATGATGCGTTTGAACATCAGAAATCAGCAGCCTCGACAACGCCGTGATCGCAACAAAAATCAAACAGCGCACTGGCATGGCATTGGTCTGGAAATAAATGCCGACCATCGCCCCCAATTCCAAGTAAATGAACAGCAACAAAATGTCGCCTATCGTCGCGTGGCCTTGGGCAACCATGCCCGCAATAGTGGAAAACCTCAATTAACAATA
>JAQTNZ010000547.1 GCA_028713595.1 Methylovulum sp.
CGATCAGCATGACACCCGCCGTTATCAAAAAAATCGATGAACTTTGGGCTTCTTTGTTTTGATGGGCGCCTAACCCTCCCACAGTCTCTCAAGTAGCATTATGAAAAGATTCTTTTTACTGATGCTATCGCTCTGGAAATAGCAACTCAAACTCTACGCCACCGCCGCGCTCATCGGTGCGGCTATTGGCGTATTTATCCTTGCCCCCAGCTACAATTTCATCTATTCGCGGGAAAGCAGCAACAACAGGCTGTCCTCCATAGAATACGTTTTCAGCCAATTGGCCTCGATAGCGGACGGCAATATCGCCGAAGACAACTTGCTGATGTTCTACGCCAAAATCGGCGCAATGCTGGGTCTGTTGACTGTCGGCATCTACGGTGTCTTGCACAAACGCCTGGCGCGTATCGACTCGCTAAAAGCCGAGCTGCAAAAAGATTTGGCCTCGATCATCATCCTAGGCGAAGGCCCGCATCTGGAATTTAAGTCTTCCTTCCGCTGGGACTTGGAACAATCACGCATTAACCGCACCTTGGAAGGGGTGGTGCTGAAAACCTTGGCGGGCTTTTTAAACAGCACCAACGGCGGCACGTTGCTGATAGGCGTAGCCGATGACGGCACCATTTTGGGTTTGGAAAAAGATTACCAATCGCTAAAAAAGCCCAACCAAGACGGTTTTGAACAAGCCATCATGACCGCCATCTCCGCTAATCTAGGCGCAGATTTGTGCAATTTCGTGCATATCCTGTTCCACGTCATCGACCAAAAAGAAATCTGCCGCCTAATCATCAGCCCCGCCCACCGTCCGGTGTTTGTCACCCAAAACGGCGCCCCCAAACTGTTCGTCAGGACTGGCGGGGCAACCCGTGACCTGAACATCCAAGAAGCCTTGGAATTTGTGCCTATCCGCTGGAAGCGAGAGGGATAACTAACTCCAGCGGTTTGCCCTTAAAATCTGCATCCCTTCGCCACTCCGCGATTCCCATCACGAATCCACTCGCTCCAAGACCCCGCATATAATTTAGACCCAACTAGACCCGCGTGTTCCATTGCCAAGAGGTTATGGCAAGCGGTAACGCCTGAACCACAATTATGGGCGATGGCCTCCGGGGCAAAACCGCCAATCAAGGCGCTAAAGTGTTCGCGCAACACGGGTGCGGGCAAAAACCGCCCGTCTTTAGCCAAATTCAGTTGGAACGGGCGGTTTAACGCGCCAGGGATATGCCCTGCGACAGTGTCTATCGGCTCTTGCTCACCGCGATAACGCTCCGGTGTCCGTGCGTCAATCAGGCACAGTTTACGGGTCGCCAAACCATTTTCCACCGCCCGCGCATCCAAATAAGTGGAAGCGTCCAGATACTGCCTGAACAGGCAAGGCGTGATTTTGGGCAATACGGTGGTGACAGCCAAGCCTTGTTGCCGCCAATAGTTAAGGCCACCATCCAGCACCGCAACGGTGACATGACCCAGGCAACGCAACAGCCACCACAAGCGTCCGGCAAACGCGCCGCTGGTATCGTCATAAACCACGACTTGAGTGTGGTTGGCAATGCCCCACTCGCCCAGTCGCCTCGCCAACACCCGAAAATCCGGTAAGGGATGGCGACCCGTCTGGTCGGTGATGGCTGAAGACAAATCCTTGTCCAAGTCGGCATAACGGGCGGTGGGGATATGCCCGGCTTGGTAGGCGTTGCGTCCGGCTTCACTGTCGGCTAGGGAAAACCGACAATCGATGACAACCCAATCAGGATGGCCCAACTGGGCTTGCAAGTGGGCGGCGGAAATCAAAGTGGTATAGCTCATGGGTCAGACCTGTAAGATAATTTTGCCAAAATGCTGGTTGCTCTCCATCATGGCGTGCGCCAGCGCGGCTTCGTTAAGAGTAAAGGTGGCATGGATAATGGGTTTAATAGTACCGGCCTCCAATAAAGGCCAGACGGTTTTGTGCAATTGCCCAGCAATATTAGCCTTAAAAGCGTCATCACGCGCCCTTAAGGTGGAACCGGTCAGAGTCAGTCGTTTCGACATCAGTGTCCATAAATTCAGCTCTGCTTTGCTGCCCTGTTGTACGGCGATTTGCACCAATCGCCCTTCCTCCGCCAAACATTTGAGGTTACGCGGCAGATAGTCACCGCCTATCATATCCAATATGACATCAACCCCTCGATTAGCAGTCAAATCCAGAACCTGGGCGACAAAATCCTGCGTCCGGTAATTAATCGCCGCATCCGCGCCTAGGTCACGGCACAACCGACATTTTTCCTCCGAACCGACGGTCACATATACGGTGGCTCCCAAAGCCTTGGCAAGCTGTATTGCAGTCGTACCTATGCCACTACCACCGCCATGCACCAACAAAGTTTCATTGGCGACCAAACCGGCACGGTCAACGATATTGCTCCAGACAGTAAAAAACGTTTCCGGCAACGCCGCCGCTTCGATTAAGGACAATCCCTGCGGCACTGGCAGGCATAATGCCGCCGAAGCCAGACAATACTCGGCATAACCGCCACCTGCCACTAAGGCGCAAACGTGCGCCCCTACGGTCACATGCCTGACTGCCTCGCCTACCGCCACCACCGTTCCGGCAATTTCCAGCCCCGGAATATCACAAGCGCCAGGCGGCGGCGGGTATAGGCCTTGGCGTTGCAGCACATCAGGGCGGTTGACCCCGGCGGCGGCCACCCTGACCAAG
>JAQTNZ010000548.1 GCA_028713595.1 Methylovulum sp.
TTGGAACCATTTAACGGTGTCCAATCGGCCCTGCTGGCCGCGTTTGAGCCGCCTAAAGAAGTGACCGAACAAATATTCAGGCCATGCAATGCCGCCGCCGCTTTCTCACCCTCGACAATAAAAACGGCTTCGTCTCTAGGTTGCCTTGCCAGCCTGTCCAGCCCAAACAAAGGGCGCGGGCCATCCGGTGCGCCTGTGTCCCAGTCGGTTCCGTTACGTTTGAAAAATGGCACGATGTCTTTTTTGCCGCCGCCATCCTGATACCTGCCAACAAGCCCGAAGGCCGCGCCGTCCTTGGCGCAATATTCCCAAGCATGGATTAAGGGCTTGCCGTGATAAGTTTGGGGCAATCCGTTCATAAAAGCCCCCAATCATCCGCCAGCCTTGCCAGCGCATCGGCAAACTTAAGCCCGTACAGGGTCATGGTGAAGGCGATCACGTCACCGCCCCCCGCACCACATGAAAAGCACTTGAACGCGCCAGTTTCCAGATTGACGCGAAAACTGCCCGCCCTGTTGTCGGCATGGAACGGGCATAAACCGCCATCGTTCCAGCCGTGTTTTTTTAATGGCGTGTTGGGCAGTTCATGGCGGTAAAAGTCCGGCGGACTAATGGCTTGCCGGATGTGGTCGGCATTACGCCGTTGGTTCAGTTGTAGCCCTGATGGTCGGCTATGATTTTGTTTGCTCATTTTGGTTTACCCTTGCATTACGCGGGTGGCGCATGGCTTGGCAATCGGGTATCATTAGCCCTGCTTGTTGATTGCCGTTGCCGTACATAAAAGCCCGCTAATTATCCGATTAGTGGGCTTTTTTATGCCTGTTGATTTTGCTTGCTGCGTTCTTCAAGGTGAAGGGCGGAACGCCAAACGGCAAAGCACAGGCCGTGCAGGTTTTGGGTATCCCTAAGCCCTGATTTTCGGCGGTTTGGTTCTCGCGGGTGCGGGGTGGGTGGTTTGGGGTGGTTCGGCCTTGGGTAGGCGGATTTTGGGCGTGGGTGTCTTGTGGGTTCATGCGGTGAATCCTGTTCTAAGAAGGGATAACCGCCGCCCATGCTTCCTACGGCATGGGTGGCGGGATTGAATGGGTGTAGGAATACCGCGAACAGGTGCGGCCAGCCTTTCGACTGCCCAAACAATCCCACCATAATGAATAGGCGGCGCAAAGCCAGCCTAAATGAAGGGCATAAAAAAGCCACAATGGGCTGTGGCGAATTTTCGCCTGTTCCAAACGGGTTCCTACGCCCGACTGCCAGAAATGCACTGACAGCGCGGCGATTGTCCAGTAATAGCCGTGGCGGTGTCAAGCCGTCCGCCCGATTTTCGTACCCTTGCCTAAATATTGCTATTGTTCCGGCGTTAAACGATGGTAAAACCTTGGCATTCCTGTTGTGCGTTGTACCGATCATACAGCACCGCCCGCGCCCTGAATGTCGGTAAGGAAGCGGTCAAGCTCGGACTGCATCACGCCAGTAGCACGTTTGCTTATTTTTACAGTTGCCAGTTTTTCATCTTTTACCAATCGCCAAAACGTGGCCATTGAGATTCCTAATGTTTGGCATACGGCCTTGGGTCTAACAATTTGCATTTTTTTTACCTTCTGCTGTTGTCTGAGATTTTTTGACATTATAACTATTTGATTATTATCAAAAAATATAGAAAACAGCCATCCCTATAATTTCTATAATTCCCTATAATTTACGGCCTTAATTTTCCTGATGGCACAAAAAAGGGGCTTTTCGCCCCTATAATTAATTCCTTTAATTTCACTTGTTGCTTGGCCGTCCAGCCTTCTTTTTTATCCCGTGCGTGTCTGCGTATCTGCCCCAGAATTCCGTCCTAAAAGAATTAGGATTGATTTTCCACAACTCCCCGTTTGTTTGTCCGTCTGTGTGCGTCACCACCTGTTTATCCTGTTTATAATGCACCTTCACCTGTTCAAAAATCGCTTCTACTTTTAAGGCAGTTATGTTTACCCCAGACTTTTCAAGCCAAGCATTAAAACTTTCCTCCCTTCGGGTATACACATTTATTGGTTCATCCGCCACGGCCTTGGTTTCCGGCTCACCGCCTTGCCCCTGCGCTTCCATCGCGCTTTCTATTTCAGGCTACCAACTCATAAAAACGGGGTATTCGGGCAGTCCTTGGCCTGTTTTTGACTCCAACAATGCTTTTAGGTCATGCCACCTGATAACATCGTCCTTATTCACGGGATAGGCATATTCAACCCGAAGATAAGCGGGCCGCCGATATACGGGCAGTTCGCCGTTATACAATGCCTTGTCAATCATGGCGTTGATTTGCAGGGCGAATTTCTTGATTTCCGGTTCGCTTCTTGTTGGGTTGTGCTGGCGCGTATTATATGCCGCCAAACCCTCACCTATTGACAGGTAAAAGGCGGCATAGAAATGAATAACCCGATCCAAGAGAATAGCCGTATCAGCTATGGGCTTTTCCCGCCTGAACTCATATTCGTCTTCACCCAACTTAAGAACGTCACCCCTATTTACCCAAGCATTGAGGCCGCCATTTAACAGCCGCTCATACTCTTTGTGGCGAGTCTGGTAATTTTCCAAGGTGTCGCTTACCAGCACCCTTACCAAATCCCAGTCCGGCTTTTTGTCCGAACCCATGAATTTTTGGTAATACCCGTTGAATGAATCAGCCGACTCCAATACCAAGCCGTCCAAGGGTGC
>JAQTNZ010000549.1 GCA_028713595.1 Methylovulum sp.
ATTTGGTGCTAACAACTTCATTGCAAATGTAATCTGGCAGAAAAAGCATTCACCACAAGGAGATGCCACCTATTTTTCAATAATGCACGATTATCTATGTATTTTTGCAAAAAAAAGCAAAGTTAATAAAAATGATCCTTACGGATTTTCTTTGGCTAAATTAGAAAGAACGGATATTCAAAATAATAGGTATCAAAACCCAGACAATGATCCGCGTGGTTCTTGGACTTCTGATAATTATACTTGCAACAAAAACTCAGACGAGCGTCCTAACCTTTACTATCCTATTATTAATCCTAATACACATGAGGAGATATGGCCTTCAAAAACATCAGTATGGAGATATTCGCAAAAAAGGCATGATGAAAATGTTATTAATAATTTAGTTGTATGGGGCGGAAATGGTAAGGGAAGGCCAAGATTTAAACGGTTTATAGATAAAGTGAGTGGAGTTGTGCCATCTACATGGTGGACTAGGGAATTTGCAGGCGATAATCAAGAAGCCAGGAAAGAATTACGCAGAATATTTTCTGAAGATGAAGCGGATTTTACAACTCCCAAACCTACTCGTTTAATAGAACGCGTTTTACAAATAGCCACTAATAAGGATTCGATTATCCTAGATTTCTTCGCAGGTAGCGGCACAACCGCCCATGCTGTGCAGAAACTCAATGCCGAAGACGGCGGCAACCGCCGCTTTATTCTGGTGTCCAGCACCGAAGCCACTGACGGCGAACCGGACAAAAACCTGTGCCGTGAGGTGTGCGCCGAGCGGGTGCGGCGGGTGATGCAAGGCTACTCCAACAAAAAGGGCGAAGCCGTGGCCGGATTGGGTGGCGGTTTCGCTTATTTGCGCAGCCACCGCCATCCTGTCGAAACGGTGTTCAACAGCATCCGCCATGAAGCCATCTGGACAGCATTATGTCTGATCCATACCGAAACCTTATCACCCTATCTTGCCGATGCGCTAATCCAACACCTCGACTTGGCAAACAGCGCCTTGCTGTATTTGCCTAAACTTAATGAGGCGGTTTTGGTGGCGTTAAACACCGTCATGGCTGATGCACCAACGGCGATGGTTTATACTTGGCAACCAGGTTTGTTAAGACAACATTTTGAGGACGGACGCTTGAGCTTTTTGCCGATTCCACAGTTTTTGGTGAACCGTTTCGGTAACGGAGGCCAACGATGAGCCATAATGCCCGAATAGGTTATCAGGATGATGCGGTTGATAACGCGCTGGAAATTTTTCGTTATGCAGAAAGCCAACTGCAACAGGTTGACACGGGCGAAGACCAACGCGCCATCAGCGCCTTTAACGGCTGTGTGTTGTTAGAGGCTCCAACGGGTGCGGGTAAAACCTTAATGGCGGGTAAGATTGCCGAAGATTTTTCCCGCCCTGACCACCGCCACAATGCCAAGATCATTTGGTTTTGGTTTACGCCGTTTGCCAATTTGGTGGAACAGGCAAAAAGTGCGTTAAAGCGGGATTTTAACGGCCTGAACATCCGTGATTTAAGTTGTGAACGCAAGGCCTATACCGCCAGTAGCGGTGATGTGTTTGTCACTACGTGGGCCTCGGTGGCCGCGCGTAACGCCCAAACCCGCAAGCTACGGAGCAGCGGCGATTTGTCGTTGGCCTTGGATGATTTTATCCCTGAATTGCGCGAGGCGGGGTTGCGGATTGGTGTGGTGGTGGATGAGGCCCATCATAGCTTTACCAAAGCCACCGAAGCGGTGAGCTTTTATCGCGACATTATGCGCCCTGATTTTACTTTGCTGATTACCGCCACGCCGGATGATGCCGATGTGGATAAGTTTAAAAAAGCGGCGGGGCTGGCGGTTGTGCATCGGATTCAAGTATCACGGCAACATGCCGTGGACGCGGGGCTGATTAAGGAGGCGGTTAAGTCGGTGGCTTATCTGGTGGCGGACGATCAAAAAGAGCTGGTTGATTTGCAAGTAACCGCACTGGAAGACGGCTGGCGCACCCATCAAAAAATTAAGGCGCGGTTGCTTGAGGCCCATATCCGGTTAACGCCGTTGATGTTGGTGCAAGTCGGCAATACGGGCAAAGCGGGGGAGTCGGCAATCACCGAAGCCAAAGGGCATTTGCTGGCTATGGGTGTGTCTGAGGAAGCGATTGCTTGGTACACCGCCGATGAGCCTAATGATGATTTGTTGGCAGTGGCGCGGGATGAAACCAAGGAAGTATTAATTTTTAAGGTCGCCGTGGCCTTGGGGTTTGATGCTCCCCGAGCGTTTACCTTGGTGTCATTGCGCGGTGCGAAAAGCACCGATTTTGGGATTCAGGTCGTTGGCCGGATTTTGCGGGTGCATCCGCATTTACGCGCACTGGCTATCACAAAAACCGTGCCGGATGTGTTGCGCTTTGGCTATGTGTTTTTGGCCGACTCGGAAAGCCAAAGCGGCTTGATTAACGCAGGCGAGAAAATCAATGCCATCACTACGCAAATGGCACAAATTACCCCTTATACACTGGTGGTGACAATAGGGGGGCAAACACAGGTGCAAGTCTCCGCCAACGGGCAAGTGTCGTTATTGCCGCAAGGCTTTACCCCGCCGCCGTGGCGAACGCCAGCAACAACCGATACACCACAGAATACGGATAAGGATGATTGCCAAGGTGGGCCATTTTCGCTTTGGTATGATTTTTTGTTGCCACAAACGCCG
>JAQTNZ010000550.1 GCA_028713595.1 Methylovulum sp.
CCACGCCATCATCCGTGGTAACGGCATCAATCATGACGGCAAAACGAATGGCATCACCGCCCCTAGCGGCAGTGCCCAAGCTAGGCTGCTCAAGCGGGTTTACCAACAGGCAGGGATAGGCCCTGGCAT
Source organism: Methylovulum sp. (assembly GCA_028713595.1). Classification (GTDB taxonomy): domain Bacteria; phylum Pseudomonadota; class Gammaproteobacteria; order Methylococcales; family Methylomonadaceae; genus Methylovulum. The sequence continues at coordinate 130 of JAQTNZ010000550.1, forward strand.
ATCGGCCATATTGTTAGCCACGGCACGGGGACGCGTTTGGGCGATGCGGTGGAGATCAATGCCCTGCATGAAGCGTTTAAGGACAGTACTTCAGCGGGTAAGGCCAGTTGTGCGCTGACCTCGGTCAAAACCAATGTCGGGCATACATTCGCCGCTTCGGGGCTGGTCAGTTTAATCAGTTTGGTGCAGGGGATGCAACAGGGCAGCATTCCGGCCTTGTTGCATTGCGACCAAGAAAATGATTGCGTCAATTGGCAGGATAGCCCGTTTTATATCAATAAACAAACCCAAGCTTGGCCAAAACCGGCGGGTCGCGAGCGCTTGGGGGCGGTTAGTGCGTTTGGCATGAGCGGCACTAACGCTCATATCGTGGTGCAAGGTTATGGGGAAGCCCGTCCTGATGCTGATGCGGCGTCGTATTATTTGCTGGTGTTGTCGGCGAAAACCGAAGCCGCCTTAGCTGAGCGGATCAGTGATACGGTGGCGTTTTTACAAACTGCCGACCCCAGTGCCGCACCGCTTGCCCATATCAGCCATACCCTATTGGTAGGCCGCCACCATTTCCACTATCGCTGTGCCATCGTCGTGCGTGACAGTGCCGATGCCGTGGCCATTTGGCAGGACAGGGCGGTTCAAAAGCATCCCCGTTGTTGCTAAGGCCAAGTGCCGCGCGATTTTAGCGGTCAAGTCGCCATCCAGCAATTTGTCAATGACCTTGTCCGGCAAAGCACCAGCTTACGCGGGCAAGCGGAGCAATACCTGCAAAGCTTATTGGCTTTGGCGGAATTATATTGCCAAGGCTATCATTTGCCTTGGCAAGATTTATACAACGATAAGCCCGCGCCGCGCCGTTTATGCTTGCCGACTTATCCGTTCGCTCGTGAACACTATTGGGTCAATAATGACGCAGGACTGGCGTTGCCGCCAGAATTAGCCGCGCAAAATGCCGTGGAGCCTTTTAAAGTGCCGCTACCTTCGGCAAAAACACCCGCATCCCCTGTACGTGACAGTCCAGATTTATTGGCATTTACGGAAAGCTGGCAGCCTGTCGCCTTAAACAATACGGGCTTGGCGGTGATAAACACCTTGCTATGTTTGCTGCCGGATAGCGGTTATCAGCAAGGGTTTCTGGCCAGTATGCAAAAACTGGCGCCGCAAACCCGATTAATTTTTATGTTGCCAAGTGTAGCCTACCAAAAGTTGTCCGCAACAAGCTATAGTGTGCCAAGAGCCGATAAAAGTGCGTTTGAGCGGGCTTTTGCCAGTATAGGCCAAGATTTTCCACAGCTTGATGCCTTGTTGTATGGCTGGGCGTTGGTCGATAACGGTTACAGTAAAGACACGCTAACTATCGTTGCTTTGCTGCAAGCGTTAGTGTACACGTCTTTGCCTGTTAGCCGTCTGTTATTGGCGGGGCTGGCGGATAACGGTTTGCCCCGTTGTTATGTGGAATCATGGCTAGGATTTGCAAAATCATTGCCGTTGGTGTTGCCCAAGACCCAAACGGCTGTGACTTTGTTGGATGCGGCTACCACCGACCCCGTCGCGGTATTATGGCACGAATTGCAAGCGCCGAAATTGCACAATGCCTGTTATCAAGGCCAGCAACGTCAGCAACTGCTGATCCAAGCCACACCCTTACCGCAGTTGGAACACAGTCGTATCAAAGCGCGGGGCACTTATTTGATTATCGGCGGTTGTGGTGGTTTGGGGATGATCTTTGCCAATTATTTGGCAAAAACCTATACCGCCAAGCTGATTTTGACAGGTCGCTCGGCTTTGGATGGCCGTAAGCAAGCCTTGCTCAACGCCTTGCAAACAGCAGGGGCCGAGGTGTGTTATGTGCAAGCGGATGTCTGTGATTTGGCCGCTATGACCGCGGGTCTTAAGCAAGTCCCTGTGCATTTTGGCGATTTGGACGGTGTCATCCATGCCGCCGGACTGATGGGCAGTACCAGCATCAACAAACCCTTGGTGGATTTCCAACAGGTGTTGTCCCCCAAAATTGATGGCACATTAGCGCTTGAGCATGTGCTGGCTGGCAAAAAACTGGATTTTGTATGCTATTTTTCATCCAGTTCGGCGATTTTGGGTGATTTTGGCTCTTGTGACTATGCTATAGGCAACCGCTTTTTGATGGCTTATGCCCAGCATCGCAATAATTTGTATCAGCAAGGCCAGTGCTTCGGTCAGGCTATTGTCATTAACTGGCCGCTGTGGCGCTCTGGCGGCATGGGCTTTGCCGATGAAGGGCAAACCGAGTTTTATCTCAAATCCAGCGGCCAATCCTTATTGGAAGCTCCAGCAGGGCTGGACTTGTTCGAGCGGTTTTTAAGCCAACCACAGTGTCAACACTTGGTGTTGTCAGGACAAGTTGCGCGTATCCGGCAGTTTTTAGGTTTGCCGCCACTGCCGCCAGTAGTATCAGAACCGCCAGCGGCAACGCCACCAGATTTATATGAATGCGTGACGGCGGATGTCAGCAAACTGGTGGCCCAACACCTTAAGCTTGCCCAAAGCTCATTGGACGCACACGCCAATCTGGCCGATGTTGGCTTTGATTCC
>JAQTNZ010000551.1 GCA_028713595.1 Methylovulum sp.
AAACCGCAATACGAAATTTATGTCCATGCCGTGGATATGGAAGGCATCCATTTGCGCGGTGGCAAAATCTCACGCGGCGGTATCCGCTGGTCAGATCGGCAGGATGATTTCAGGACGGAAATTTTGGGCCTGATGCAAACGCAAATCAGCAAAAATGCCCTGATTATCCCCACTGGGGCCAAAGGCGGCTTTGTCGTGAAGAAAAATGGCGGCAAACTTGATGTTAAGGCGGCGGGTAAACAGGCCTATCTTAAGTTGATGCACGGCTTGCTGGATTTGACCGACAACTATGTCAACGGTCAAGTCGTCACGCCGCCCAATTTGGTCACTTAGGATGACCCTGACCCTTATCTGGTGGTGGCGGCGGACAAAGGCACGGCGCAATTTTCCGACATTGCCAACGGCGTGGCCGCACAATACCAATTTTGGCTGGATGATGCTTTCGCCAGTGGCGGTTCTCACGGTTATGACCATAAGGCTTTAGGCATCACCGCCAGAGGCGCGTGGGAATGCGTTAAGCGGCATTTTCGGGAAATCGGCAAAAACATCCAGCAGGAAGCCTTCACCGTCATCGGTATCGGCAGCATGGATGGCGATGTTTTTGGCAACGGCATGTTATTGTCGCCGCACACGCGCTTATTGGCGGCGTTCAGCGGCCAGCATATCTTTATCGACCCCGCCCCCGTCAGCGATGATCGTGCCTTTAACGAGCGCAAACGCCTGTTTGAACTGCCTGGCTCCAGTTGGGATGATTATGACCGTAATCTCATCTCGGCGGGTGGCGGGGTCTATTTGCGGGCCGACAAAGACATCCCCATCTCCCCCGAAGTGAGGAACTGGTTAGGGCTACGTTATAAGTCACTGGATGGCGAAGCCCTGATCCGCACCCTGTTGGCGGCACGGGTGGAATTGTTATGGTTGGGCGGCATAGGTACTTATGTTAAGGCCAGCAGCGAAAAACACGAAGAAGTCGGCGACCGCAGCAATGATAATGTCCGCATCAACGCCAGCGATTTACAAGCGGTGATTGTCGGTGAAGGCGCAAACTTGGGCTTTACCCAAAAGGCGCGGATTGAATTTGCCTTGCGCGGCGGTCGCATCAACACCGATGCCGTGGACAATTCGGCGGGGGTGGACACCTCCGACCATGAGGTCAACTTAAAAATCCTGCTTACTGGCTTGCAGAAAAAAAACCTCATCAGCGATTACCAAGCCTTGTTCACCGCCATGACCGATGACGTGTGCCGTTTGGTGCTGGCGAACAATATTGCCCAAAGCCTGTGCTTGTCCTTGGAACAACGGCGCGGGGCGGACAACATTGGGCCCTATTTGCATCTGGCCGAACGCTTAGAAGCGGTGGGCTTTCTCGATAAACAGGTGGAATCATTCCCGCCCAATAAAGACCTGTTATTAAGACCTGCACAAACTATCACCCGTCCCGAATGGGCGGTGCTGTTGGCGGCCAGCAAACGCTACCTGACCTCCCGCATCCATCAGCAAGCCGACTTGCTGCACGATGACTGTTGCGGCTGTTATTTACAAGCCTATTTTCCCAAGCAACTGGTCGAGCAGTATCCCACGCAGTTGGGCGGCCATCCCCTAGCCAAAGAAATCAAAGCCACGATGATTAGCAATAAAATTATCAACCAAGCCGGCTGTGGCTTTTTAAACCTAGCCGCCGAAGCCGACAACGTGCTGGATGCGGTCGCGTGTTACCTAAGCTTTGATAGGATTTTTGACGGTGACAGCTTGCGCACCGCCATCGCCGCGCTAGATAATCACATCCCCGCCGATAGCCAATACGCATTATGTTTGCAACTGGAAACTACCTTACTTACCGCTTGCCAATGGAGTTTGGCACAAGGCAGGCTCCTGCGCCCTGATGCTGACACCCTCAATAGCTACCAACAGTATTTGCACGACTACCGCGCCTTTTTGCAGCAACAGCACCCGCCGTTATTAGTCCGGCAATGCCAATACTACCAACAGGCTGGCGTACCCGCTGAACTGGCACAAGCCATTGCTTTTTTGGCGTGTTTAGATGATTTTCCGCTCCTGGTCGCCTTGACCGACACCCAACCCATCTCCACCGTGTTGCGCGTGTTCAACGACACCGCCGAGTATCTGGGCATCAACACCTTGCTGGAACGGTTGGCAAAAGTGCCGCTGCATGATGTTTGGGAGCGCACCGTCGCCGCCGACCTGAAAGCCGAGCTGAAACAATCTACAGGCGCACTCAGCAAACGCATCCAAACCAGCCCAACCCAGACCTGTGCCAGTTATTTTTCAGTCGCGGCAAGAAAGCCGTTGCTGGAAAAATATCGGCGGGTTTATCAAGAAGTCAGCAACGCCCCGCCCTTGGATTTATTGCCATTTGTGGTGCTGGCTAAGGCTTTGGGTAAGCTGGGGGAGGGGTGATTTTAAGTTAACTCAATAGTGGTGCTGCCCCCCCCCGTATAAATCCAAAGCGCACAAGCCATAAAACCTCTTTACTTTCTTTTTTATTCCTTTAGGCTATTTGACAGCTCAAGGTTATTTAATAGGTATAGGTTTTATGGCAAACAATGCAACACCTTCCCCCTCGATACATACCATTATCGCTGCTTGGGTATTCGGCGCGGTGCTATTGCTGTTTTATTTGGCAGTTTTTATGCTGATGCCCGATGAATTGCCGGGGTTTAAGCATAAAATGG
>JAQTNZ010000552.1 GCA_028713595.1 Methylovulum sp.
GAGCGAAATCTCCCCCGGTTTCGGGTTACTGCCGCCACCCACCAAAGCCGCCGCCGAAGCGGTGTGGTGCGGGGCGCGGAACGGCGGTTTTAGCCACTGGCGGACATCAAAGCCTTGTTCGCTGATGGAAGCGATGGCGGCGGTTTCTTGCGCCTGTTGCTCGGTCAACTGCGGCAAAATGGTCGGCAAACGTGAGGCGATCATAGATTTTCCCGTCCCAGGCGGCCCCAGCATCAGTACGTTATGCGCCCCAGCGGCGGCAATTTCCAAGGCGCGTTTGACATGATATTGCCCATGCACATCGGCAAAATCAAGGTCAAGCTCGGACGCGACGGGCGCAGGTCTAGGCCGTTGGCCTTGCAGGGGGATGGGCGTTTGCCCGCTCAAATGCGCACAAATTTCCAACAAATGCCTGACCGGGACAATTTCAATGCCTTTGACCAAAGCCGCTTCGGCGGTGTTGTCCTTGGGCAGGATCAGTTTCCGGCGGTGGTTGCGGGCTTGGATGGCGATAGGCAATACGCCGTTGATAGGCCGTAATTCGCCGCCTAAGGATAATTCCCCGACACATTCATAGTCCGCCAGATGGGTGGAAGGAATCTGCCCGGAAGCCGCTAGGATGCCCAAAGCGATAGCCAAGTCAAAACGCCCGCCTTCCTTGGGCAAATCAGCGGGAGCCAGGTTAATGGTGATGCGCTGCATGGGAAAATCAAAATGCGAAGTCAACAACGCCCCCCGCACCCGATCCTTGCTTTCCTTAACCGCCGTTTCCGGCAAGCCGACAATGGACATGGATGGCAAACCATTGGACACATGCACTTCAACAGTGACTAAAGGCGCGTTAATGCCGGAACGGCCCCGGCTATAGACAACGGCTAGGGACATAGGGGAGGGAGGTCTAAGGGAGCAATCATAACAAAGCCTATTGGATTATAATTTTGTTCAGGTTTTGGTGGGACAGGATGTCCATAAAATTACATCTTCTCCCGCAACTTCAAAAACCGTTGGTAGCGGGTCAGGGCAATGCTGCCTTGTTCGGCTGCGGCGCGGACGGCGCAGCCTTTGTCGGACACATGGCTGCAATTGTTAAATTGGCATTCATCTAACAAGGGTTGGAATTCACGGTAGCCGTAAGCCAATTGCCGTGAGGTCATATCCGCCAGGCCAAAAATCGCCACGCCGGGGCTGTCGATCAAATCGCCGCCTTCGGGCAAATGATAGAGGGTGGCGGCGGTGGTGGTATGTCGCCCGTGTTTGGTGGTGGCGGAGATAGTGTTGGTTTTTAGCTCTTTGTCAGGGATCAGGGCGTTGGTCAACGAAGATTTGCCGACCCCCGATTGCCCGACAAAAATGCTTAAGCTTTGGTTTAGGGCGGTTTTGAGTGTGTCCAAGCCGTTGTGGGCGGTGGCGCTGACGCGGTACAGCGGGTAGCTTAGCTGTTGGTAATGGCTTAATTCGTGTTCAATGTCCAACGATACGGGCAGGTCAGTTTTGTTGAGCACCAACGCCGCCCCAAAATTATGGTTTTCGCAAATCGCCAAGTATTGGTCTAGCAACAAAAAATCACAAAACGGCTCCACGGCAAAAATGACGTAGACGGTATCAATATTGGCCGCCACCGGGCGGGCTTTATCGCCTCTAGCGGGGCGCAACAGTACCGAGCGGCGCGGAAGGATTTCTTCTATGCGGCCTTGTTGGGGGGAGGATTCCGACAACATCACTTGGTCACCAACGGCGACGGTGTCAAGCTTCCGTCGCGTTTGGCAGAGCCAGATACTGCCGTTGTGTTCAACGGCAATGCCTTGGCCTAAGTGGGCGATGACCAGACCTTGAAATAAGCCGGCCATCAGGCTTTTGCAGCCAAGTGGGCGATACGGATAGCGGCGGGTGGATGGCTATAATGGAAGGCGGAATATAAGGGGTCGGGGGTCAAGGTGCTGGCGTTCTCTTCGTAAAGTTTGACCAAGCCGCTAATCATTTTGCTGGCTTTGGCGTTGTTGGCGGCAAAATCATCGGCCTCAAATTCAAATTGGCGTTGGAAAAACGCGCTGATGGGCTGCATAAAGAAGGTGAATGTTGACGACACTAACATAAATAATATCAAGGCGCTGGCATTGGATTTTTGTTCCAAGCTGACCCCTAAGCCGGTATAAAACCAGTCCTGATTAATTAGCCAGCCCAATACGCCAAAACCGATCAAGCTCATAATGGCGCTGGCTACCAGCATTTTAATGACGTGTTTGCGTTTAAAGTGGCCCAGCTCGTGCGCCAACACCGCTTCCAGCTCTTCTTCATCCAGCGAGTTGACCAAGTTGTCATAAAACACGATACGTTTGTTATTGCCCAAACCGGTGAAATAGGCGTTGCCGTGGCCTGAGCGTTTGGAGCCATCCATGATGAAGATGCCTTGGCTGTGGAAGTCGCAACGGGCCAACAGGCCTTGGATGCGGTCTTTTAAGGAGCCTTCTTCCATAGGGGTGAATTTGTTAAATAGCGGTGCGATCAGGGTCGGGAACAGCCAGCTCATCAGCAACGAAAAGCCCATTAATATAGCCCAGGCCCATAGCCACCAAGACGGCCCGATGCTGTCCATGACCCATAAGATCAAGGCTAGTAATGGCAGGCCTATCGCCGCCCCTAACGCCAATTGTAACAGTTGGTCTTTGGCAAATTGCGGGATGCTGCTTTT
>JAQTNZ010000553.1 GCA_028713595.1 Methylovulum sp.
AGTTGATGACCATTGTCAGTCTTGTTTTTGCCACTTCATTCGGTTCCGGGTGGTTTAATTTTTAACAATGTATCCCGGCTAAAAAATTTAAAGGATCGTCACCACGAAGACACGAGGTTCACGAAGAAAAACAAAGTAAAGACTTTGTGTTCTTAGTGTCTTCGTGGTGAATAAAAGGCTTTTAATCGCGGTATTCCGAGTTAAATCAATTTGCCGTTTATGGATGATTCGGTTAATTAATCCGTTTATATTCTTTATGTGTAAGTTGGCGTATAGACCGCTAAGCTTTAAAATCTAAACCGGGAGGTTGGTATGTTTAAATGGCTGATTGTTTTGTTGATGATGACGGTTTTGTCTGGCTGCGGTTATAACACGTTACAGTCCGGTGATGAGGACATTAAAGCGACATGGGCGGAGGTGTTAAACCAGTACCAGCGCCGTGCCGATCTGGTGCCTAATCTGGTGAATGTGGTGAAAGGCTACGCGGCTCACGAAAAGGATGTGCTGACCGAAGTGACCGAAGCTCGCGCCAAAGTCGGGTCATTGCAGGCCACGCCGGAATTGGTCAATGATGAGCAGGCGTTCCATAAATTTATTGCCGCTCAGGGGCAAATGACCAGTGCGATTTCGCGGCTGCTGGCGGTAGCGGAAAATTATCCGCAACTGAAAGCCGATGGCCTGTTTCGTGATTTGCAGGCGCAACTGGAAGGCACGGAAAATCGTATCACCGTGGCGCGCAATCGCTATATCGCTGCGGTAAAGGAATACAATATTACGGTGCGTTCTTTTCCCTCCAATCTTACCGCGATGATGTTTGGTTACCAGACCAAACCGAGCTTTACCGTAGAAAATGAACAAGCCATTGCAGTGCCGCCCAAAGTGGATTTCGGCACGCCGGCAAAGGTTGGCGGTCAGTAATATGTCGTCTGCGAAATTCTCTCAAGCCCGTTATATACTTGGATTTTTCCTGCCGTTGTTTTGCGTGATGGCTTGGGCGGTCGTTGGTGTTCCGGAGTTATCACAACGCGTCACCGATCTCACTGCCACGCTCAGCGCCGAACAGGTTGCCGCATTGGAAAATAAGCTGGCTGCGTTCGAAGCCAAAAAAGGCAGCCAGATCGCGGTTTTGATTGTTCCAAGTACTCAGCCCAAAGATATTGCTGAATTCGGCATAGAGGTTGCCGATTTATGGCAAGCCGGCCGCAAAGGCGTCGATGACGGCGTTATCTTGATAGTAGCCAAAGATGACCGAAAGTTGCGTCTGGAAGTTGGCTATGGTCTGGAAGGTGTTATTCCCGATGCCGTCGCCAAGCGGGTGATAGCGGAGACCATTACGCCGTATTTCAAGGCGGATGACTATGCGGGCGGTATTGATGCAGGGGTTACGCAGGTAATGAGTCTGATTGAAGGCGAGCCTTTGCCTGCGCCGTCTGAAAGTTCGGGGGAACGGCAAGGTGAAGGGGGCTTTATGTTCATTTTAATTGGCGGCTTGATCGTAGGCTTTGTGCTATCCGCTATAATAGGGCGTGCAATGGGCGGGATGCTGGCGGGGCTGGGTAGCGGCGTGGTGGCTGTTCTGGTTTTGGGGTTAACTTTCTCGGTCGCGATATTTATCGGGTTAATGGTTTTTTTTATCGTTGGGGTTCGTTCGGCGGGAGGGCGCGGTTGGTCTAACGGTGGCGGCTTTGGCGGGAGTAGCGGTGGCGGTTCATGGGGTGGCGGCGGTGGCCGTTTTGGCGGAGGAGGCGCATCAGGATCATGGTAAATATTAAACGTTGGTTTCGTCATGCGTTTATGCCGCCTTGGCGTTGGCGCGTGTTGTTTTCCAAAAAAGTGCTTGGCGACATAGAAAAAGCAGTACAGCGCTCCGAATATCAGCACGGCGGCGAACTTCGTTTTGCTGTTGAAAATGCGTTGGCATTGGGTCAAGTTTGGCGCGGCATCTCGGCCCGTCAGCGTGCGATAGAGGTGTTTTCAAATTTGCGGGTCTGGGATACTGAAGAAAATAGCGGCGTTTTGATTTACCTGTTGTTGGCGGACAGGGAAGTTCACATTGTCGCAGACCGGGGTATTACCAAGCACGTGCCGCAACTTGAGTGGGATGCAATAGCTAAGGCTATGCAGAAAGAATTCCAGCGGGGCGATTTCCTGAGCGGGTCGCGACAAGGCATTGAGCGCATTACGATGTTGTTGGCGGCTCATTTTCCACCCGGTGCAGATAATCCCAATGAGCTTTCCAACAAGCCCATCATTGTTAATCACTGATAAAGGCGCATCATTAGGATTGACGAATTTATTGTTTCCATATAACATTACGCGGTTATGTTAGCTCGATTACCTGAATATATAGACCCCTTGCACTTAGCCGATAAACGCGGCGAATTGAAAGGTCAAATACCTGTAAGTAGCTTGGTTCGTTTGGCAGATATACTGTTTAGCGATACGGGAGCTGTGACTGTGGAGCTCTTTTTTGGCCGGGAAGGAAGATTGGCCAAAGTTGAGGGACAGCTGGAAGCGGTTCTGGAACTTGAGTGTCAAAATTGTTTGCAGGCAGTGCAATGGCCTGTCAAAAACGTCGTCAAGCTAGGTATTGTTACATCAATAGATCAAGCGGACAGATTGCCCGAGGACTATGAGCCGTTGTTGGTTGATGAAGGAAAGATCCTTCTAAAGAACATCATTGAGGATG
>JAQTNZ010000554.1 GCA_028713595.1 Methylovulum sp.
CATCACTTTCGCCACCGCCTTCACGGTGCGGCTCGTCACTGGCGGGGCTGACCTTACAACTGCCCACCGCCCGGCTCTCCTTAAGAGTGCCGTCGGCCTGATAAAGCCGATGCGCGCCTTGGACGACAAAGGTGTGGTTTAGGGCTTTATGCCGATGCAGGACAATCTGCTGTCCGGCGGAAAATTTGAACAGCACATCAATGATCCCGTTAGCCTCGTCAATGTTGAGGATACGGTAAAACAAATGTTCAATGCCCTCAAGGGTTTGCCATTGGATGTGGCTGTCGTCAAATAGATAGTTTGCCATATAATTCCTCATGAGTTGGGTTTTAACTGGAATATACTGCCATTAAGTTAAGAATTTATGCTTTTAATATCAACAAGATAAAAAGTATGCCCTATCGTTCCCACACTGCCCCGTCACTGCCATTAAGTTAAGGAATATAACTTTAATTTCAATAATATAGAAAATGCTATTGAGTTAAGATTGAGTTAAGGTCGTAGTAAGTTAATCCGTTCGTGGTGAGCTTGTCGAACCATGACCGGATTAACCGTCCACCCTTCGACAAGCTCAGGGCGAACGGTTAATCCTATCTTGTTGATATTCAATCACACTACTTAACTTAATGGCAGTGACACTGCCCTTTACGCCCCGTGGGTGCGTGGGTACGCCGGAGCATGGGAACGATAGGGCTTTTACACTTTAAAAAGTACCGCCTACCCATAAGGCAAGCACCAACAGTTTACCGACAAGCCCCCTTGCCGTAAGCCGAGATTTGCCCGACAAACACGGGCAATTTGCCCGACTTGCCACGGATGGCTTCCCACAGCCTTAGGCTAACTTTAGAATGGCCGCACCCTGCCCTGTCACTTCGCCCCGCCATGAACTTACTCCGCCATTTGTTGTTACGCATTGTTGCGGTCGCGGCGCTGTGCTTGTTGGCGACCACGGCTTATTTGTTGGCCGATAGTGACCAAGCCGCCAAGCAGGCCACCCGCCATATCGCCGATTCGTTAAGCAAACAACTGAGCTTCCAGCAATTGCAGATAAGCGCGGGTTTTGGCAATGGCGTGGCGTTCCCTGATTTTAGCCTGTGGAAACAGACGCAAAGCGTGGCGGGGGTGTGTGTCGGTTTTGTCGCCGCTGATACGCGGCAAACGCGCAGTTTGTGCAACGGGGCGGACGTTGCCGCCGTACCCAACGGGTTTGCGGCGTTGTACCGCTGGTTTTTTGCACCGGGCTTGGTGCTGACGCAAACGGTCAGCTTTAAGGGGCGCGATTACGGGGTGTTGACGGTCACGCCCAGCGCCGAGCTGGAGATCAGCCAAGCGTGGGCGGCTATCCGCCGCTTGCTGGGCCTATCGGCGATCACGGTGTTTGCGGTGTGTGGCTTGGTGTATCTGAGCTTGCGCCACGCTTTGCGTCCGGTGCAGACGATTGTCACGGGTTTGGGGCAGTTGGAACAAGGCCAATTGGCTTATCGCTTGCCGCCGTTTGCCTTAGCCGAATGGCAAGCTATCGGCAAAGCTATCAACCAACTGGCGGCCAGCCAACAACAATTGCTGGATGAACGCCAACGCTTGGCGGTGCAATTGCTTAAGCTTCAAGAAGAAGAGCGGCGGTATGTGGCGAGGGAGCTGCATGATGACCTGGGGCAAGGCCTCGCCGCCATCAATGCCGTCACCGCCGCCATTGCCCAAACGGCGGCGCAACACTGCCCGGAGCTGTTGGCGGAAACCGGACAAATCAGCGAAATCACCGCGCATATACTGACCAGTGTGCGCGGCATGTTGGCGCGGCTACGCCCTGCGGAGCTGGACGGGCTAGGTCTGGCGGCGAGTTTGAAGGCTCTGGTGGGCGGCTGGAATACCCGTAGCAAGGGCAACACCCATTATCGGCTGACCATAACCGGCGATTGTGCGGCGCTGCCGGAGGCTTTGGCGGTGACGCTGTTCCGTATCTGCCAAGAGTGCCTGACCAATATCGCCAAACATGCCGCCGCCAGCCAAGCGCAAATCAACGTAGCCATCAGTGCCGACACCGTGACCTTGACCGTGACCGACAATGGCCTCACCCAAGCATTACCCTTTCCCCAACACACGGGCATCGGCTTATTGGGCATCCGTGAGCGGGTCACGGCCTTGCAAGGGCGGCTTATGTTATCTATTAGCCAGCCACAAGGCTTGCAGGTGTCGGTTAGCCTGCCTTTACACCCTGACTGCCATTAAGTTAATCGATTTGTGCCTGTAATTTCAATAATATAAAGGAAACACCCTCGTTCCCATGTGCCACGTCACTGCCATTAAGTTAAGGAATGATGCCTTTAATTTCAACAAATTATAAGTATAACTCTCGTTCCCACACGCTGTGTGGGAATGCGGTAGGGACGCGCCGCGTCCCGTCCCGTTTCACACACCGCGGCGCGGGTAGCACTGCATTCCCACGTGGCACGTGGGAACGAGAGCGTTTCCTTTATTTTATTGAAATTAAAGGAAAAAACCTTAACTTAATGGCAGTGACGTGCCACGTGGGAACGAGGGTAAAAGACGGCGTAGATACCGTCTTGAAACGAGTTATGCAAGCGATAATTTAGTTTTATGGAGCGGGTCAAAGGGCGTGTTGTTTTTGAGGATGGCGAAGGCAATATGCACGAGTTTACGCATTGCGGCGCAGGCCAC
>JAQTNZ010000555.1 GCA_028713595.1 Methylovulum sp.
GTCCTTTGCCAGAGGCCTATAAATCTCCAAAGCCTCTTGGTACAGGCCTTCCGCCTCGCTGCGGCGGTCGCTGTCTGCTGCCACCAAGACACCCAAGTTGTTTAACGCCATCGGGACATCGGGTCGATAAACGGCGGGGTTGTCTTTTGCCAGTTGCCGCCTAATTCCCAACGCTTCCTGGTACAGTTTTTCCGCCTCGCTGCGACGGCCACTGTCTGCTTTAACCAAAGCGCCCAAGTTGTTCAACGCCCTCGCGACATCGGGTAAATAAACGGCGGGGTTGCCCTTTGCCAGAGGCCTATCAATCGCCAAAGCCTCTTGGAACAGGCTTTCCGCCTCGCTGCGGCGGCCGCTGTTTGCCGCCAATATACCCAAATTGTTCAATGTCCCAGCGACATCTGGCAAATAAACGGTTGGATTATCTTTTGCTAGTTGCCGTCTAATCCTCAATGCCTCTTGATACCGGGCTTCTGCGGCTGAAAATTGATTGTTTTCGTCTAAAAAATAAGCGTAAGCAAAAATGTTTTCAGGCGTTCTGGCTGATTTAAGGGCGGACTCAAAAAACTGGCTGGCTTGAGCGATACGGTCGGGCAAGCTGTAATCGATGGCGGTCAGGCGGGCTTTGTATAAAAATTCGGTGGCGTTATCGGCAAGCTGGGTGGTGACTTGGCTTTGCTCGGTTTGCAAGCGTTGTTGTTTGGCTAATAGTGCCGTTTGGTCTTGGCTTATTTCGGTTGCGTTTAAGGTATCGCGGGCGGCTTGGTAGTTGCCTTGGTCAAAAAATTGTTTGGCTAAGCGTAGCCGCTCGGTGTTGATGGGGATTTTAGCAAAATCTTCCGCTAGTTTTAACACCTCACGCTTAAAGTCTTCTTGTCTTTTTTGTGCGTCTTTTAAGTTTTGTTTTGCTGTTTTTAGCTCTTCTTGAAAGCTAGCGTCATTAGGGTATTTGTCAACGTGTTGCTGCAATTCTTCGGCATGTTGCCGGGCTGTTTCAAGATCGCTTTGTAGTTTTTTGTAATCAGATGAACTATAAATATTTATATCGCGTCCGGCAATAGCATTGCCGTCTCCAACACTAATAATGCTGGTATTTTTAGTTTCAGAATATTTTTCATAAAACTTCAATCCAAAACCCGCCAATACAATTAACACGCCCAACCAAAAACCATAGCGCAATAATAACCGGACAATCTGGCTACCGTCTTTTTTAGGTAATGGTTGAATAATGCCTGATTTTAGTAATTGCTTGTGAACAGAAAAAACCATCATCAGCACAAAGCCAACCAGCACTAAAGGTTCGGTGAGAAAAGGTGCAATTTCTTTAAATGCGCTTATGATTTCAGACATTTTCCAAGCCCCCACATAGGTTAAAAACCAAAAATTGACTTTAAGTTTACAACAGGTTTATTCGTTTGTGGAAACGATGGCGTGATATTCTTTTGACAGGGTATTTATTTTGCCCGTTGCTTTATGGTGGGTGGTGTTTTGGGAGGCTTAATCGCCTGCCGGTTCCTTTTCCCGGTCGACCAACCCGAAACGCCATCCGCCGCCCAATGTTTAGCAGCTCTGGACGGTGGATTAATTCAAATAACCACGCAAGTGACTGATTCTTTCGGAAAGCGCAATTTTACGCTGTCCGAATATGAGCAAGAAAGCGTGTGGTAACGAGAAAAGATTTAGACCGTCTCCCCAAATTTGGGGAGTGCCAAAGAATCAATAAGTTGGCAAATGGAAAGCCTGAACCCTTTGCCATCGCTCCCACGCTTCGGCGTATCCGCATAAATAGGGTCAAGAAAACATGCGCCCAAATTTGGGCTTATGCAAGTTGACATCGAAATAGGCAACGGTGCAACTAGAAAAGGCAATATTCTTTTGACAGGCCGTTTATTTTGGGCGTATGCTTTGCCCAGTCGCCCTCATTGGCGGCACGGGATTGGCCTCTCGGATTAAACGGCGTATAGCCGCATCATGCGGTTTTTTTATGCGCGGCGTTCAGCGTTTTTCATTTCATTATGTCGGGCTGGGCAGGCAGTCGCAAGACTGGTCGGTTTCGTTTAGCCGATAGGCCAACCTGCTCAGTCCGGCTCCATGATTGGCCTCATGTAGTCGGTTTATAGATTTATAAACGAGAACCATCATGAATACCATCGAAATTTCCCCAGAACATTTCATCTTTGCCAGTGGCGAAGGACTCAGAACAACATCCCTAAAAATCGCAGAAGCTTTTGAAAAGCGTCACGACCATGTTATCCGCGATATTAAGAAAATTATTAATAATATCCAAGAATTAGGTAACGCCCCCAAATTTGGGGAGGTTGAATACGAAGACGCAAAAGGCGAAAAGCGTCCGGCCTACGAAATGGACAAAGACGGCTTCATGCTGGTGGTCATGGGCTACACGGGCGAAAAGGCTATGGCTATGAAGGTTGCCTATATCAACGCCTTCAATCTGATGCAAGCAAAGCTTTTCCTGCAACCTGCACACAGCTCCCCCGACCTTGGCGGCTTGGCCGCGCTGATCCGCGCTGAAATCGCTAGGGCGCTGCCCAAAGCCGACCCCCTGTTGCCGCCGGATCAGGCCGCCGCCATCAACCACAGCTTGCAACGCCTAAGCCGCCTGTTCCACCCGCTCAGCGCCCCGTTTGCCGATGTGTTAAGCCTGACCCGCGCCCTGCATG
>JAQTNZ010000556.1 GCA_028713595.1 Methylovulum sp.
CTCTAAGGATAAGGCTGGAATTAGGTTTGTTTTCCACTTTCACCACGTAATGGTAATCACCTGATAACCAAGTGCAACTAGGAGCAGACAATAAAGGTACGACGCGGATAGTGTAAATGCCCGTGCCAACATTGGCGAATTGGGTGGGTGACATCAAACAAGCACCTGGAACCACGTTAAATTGAGTAGAAAGTGACCAGCCTGTCGGTAAACTGATCGCTGCTGTGCCATTGCCAACTGATGCACCTAGGTTACTTTTTGGGTTTCCAGTCGCGTCAGTTACAAGGACGCTAATTAAAGCTGATGCGCCAATATTGGCATCAAAATCACCAACAACGGCATTGCTGGCATTTGCTTTGGTTTGTACGGTCAGTGGCAGGACTGTTGTGAGGGTAATGGGTGCGGCAGTCACAAATGATGAGGCCATTAATGCAAACAGAGCCATCAATAGGATGAATGTTCTTGGCAAGACAGTAATTGTTTTCATAGCAGTTTCCTCGGATTTTATAAATAAGGCACACAGCCCCCGTGATTGGGGGCTGGTGAAAATATAGTGAGCCAAAGGAATTCGGACAATGTAAATATTTACCGTAAACAAGGGGCATAATTGGAGGCACTTTAAACACCCGACATATTAAGCGGACGAATGTGCCAGACACCAACAAACGTAAGGCCTTGGCAATTAAAGGGTAATAAATTGGCGAATTTTGTCCAATAATTTTGCCCCTATCCCTTTCACCTTCAGCACTTCATCTAATGACGCAAACGGACGTTCGCAAACAATATTCTCCGCAAGCTTTTTAGAAATCCCCTTCAACGCTTCAATTTCCTCTAAACTGGCTTGGTTCAAGGATACAGTGCTTGGTTGGGGTTTAGTTGATAGGCTTTTTTTAGCCGATTTATGACGTACTGTTTTTTTCTTATCGGCAAAACTGACATTAATCACATTACTTTCGTCACTGCGAATAATAGTCGGTTTACTGCTGACAATATAAGGTACGGTAAAATTGATGTAATCACGGGTGATATAACCAGTTTCTGTCCATTCCCGCAACATCAACACCAAATACCACATACCGTCGCCAGGCTCCTGAAAAGGCATTTCATAACGGCAATTTGCGAGAAAATACTGTCCGTAAAGTTCGCCTATCGAATTGCCAGCCAAAGCTATCCCATCAAATTCACCGCCGCAATATGGCTGTGGCAACGCCCATAATTCAACGCTAAGCGTGCCACTGATATTATCGGCATCGCGGTTGTTGGCGATTTCGGCAATAGAGATAGTGACTAGGCCGTCATGGATTTCGTAACCACAGGTTCCGGCTAAAGTAATACCAAGTTCAACGACCGGATAGTCCAAAGCTAAGTTAGTATTCATAAAATTTCCTCCGTAAAAAAATGGCAAGCATTTTATAAGATATAACATGAAGTTAACATTATATTTTGGGCGTTTTAATCAAAAAATCCCAAAATATAAAAGCCAACACAGGCCAAGGCAGAACACATTCCCCTCACATCACCAAAAAAGAACTCAAATAAACAATGCTCATCGCCGTAGAAAGCCATTTCACTTTATTGATTAAAGTAAGCGATAACCAATAGCCCTTACATTCAGTTTTTCGACGCTCCCAAGCTTGCCACATCAATTCCATAAGTTGTTTATAAAGGCCGGGCAAAATACGCCATAACCAATACAACAACATACAAGCGATCAACAGCAGAATATAAAACGTAATAATCTGGCTGTCATGACGGGAAGTATGAAATAAATGCTCCACTGCGTGTTCTATGCCCAGTTCAAACCATTCGAACATAATATGAAGCACTTCAAAAATCAGATGCAACACACTGAAGACCAAATCAATCACCACGTCATACATGACAATGGACAGCACAATTAAGGCGGCTACAATCAAATCACGATGTTTTTTAGTCATGAAAAATTCCTCAACATTAAGCGTCATACTAACTGCTTAATCTTTCATAAACCTTTCAATGAATAATTAAAAACGCTTGAAATGATTACGCTTTTCAGCTGTCATCCGAACATAAAAAGGAGAGTTGCTATTTTTGCGAAAGCTTGTTCCGGGCCATCCTGCCTGAACAAGCGGCAAAAATCACGCGACCGCCAATGCCTTCGGCTGCCCCCGTTCGTCCTGCTCCGGCTGCGGTGCACAACTTCCCTTATCACAACGTGCCCATAATATTTATCTATCTCAAGATTTCCCGATTCCATAAGCACCATGATGTGGACGGGCGAGTAAGAGGATTAGATGAAATACACCATAGGGATTAAATCAAATAGCCATCTCAGTCAAGTAATTGTTCCGTCCCAGACAAGCCGCTTAATTGGCAATGCCCTACAATACAGTGCGATTGCGTTTTTAGGTTAGGTTGAAAGGGGAAATTCATCCAATAACTGAAGCCGCGATCATCCTTCTCATAATCAAACTCTAAGGTGAATAATATGGCTAGATATAAAGGTGACAATGGCGACAACACGATAACTGGCTCTACTGTAAAAGACATCATGTACGGCTATGGCGGCAATGACAGCCTTTTTGGCGACAACGGTAAAGACAGGATATATGGTGGTAATGGTGACGATATACTCAATGGCGGTAATGGTAGTGACCGCCTCTATGTAGGTGCCGGCAATGACATTCTGAATGGCGG
>JAQTNZ010000557.1 GCA_028713595.1 Methylovulum sp.
TATTATGGCTCTCAGCACGCTCATGCTCGCGCTTAATCGTAGCGGCTTCAACGTCTTTATTGAGGAGATTGATTTTAACCTGCTGTTCTGCCAAGCTTTGCTCAACACGCAATCTCTTCTCGTCTAGCTCTTGTCTGCTTGCTTCAAATGCCAATTCGCTCTTTCGCCGATCCGCTTCGCGTTTGAATTCAAAGTCTTCGCGGGTCTGCTCCAATTCAAAGCGCAAATATTGTTCGGCATTCTGCTCGTATTGCCTATACACCAAAGCAAAATCCTTATAGCCTTTACGCTCTTCGGTAAAATCCCTAAAAATGGGTGCCTTGTCCAATCGGCCTTGCTGATAACGTCGCCACGCATCCTGTAAGTCCTCGCTGAAATACAGGCGCACTTCCTTAGGCTCAAACGATTTAAGCGACAGCAAAGACAAAAACAACACCCCCAATAAAGCTTGGGCGATACCTTCGGTGGATTGCCAATGGGGGACTTTTTCGCTTTCGTCCAATGTTTTCAGGACTTTGATGCGGTAGCCCGGCGTATTTTTAGGAAACGCCTCGGGCAGTTCGGCCTTGTAGGCCTCGACAAAGGTCTTCAAATCCATTGCGTCGACTTTGGCTTTTAAGGCGTTAAAGGTCTCGCGGGCGGTGTTGATCTGTTCGGCGTAGTTGGTTTGCGGTTGTGGCTGGTTTTGCGGTTGCGCAATAGTGGTGCTAGTGGGTAACACTAAGTTATTTAAGGTGGTTTTTGTAGTCTCCAAGGCCTTTTGGGCTTCTTTGTAACTGGTTTCGGCAGCGAAATACTTAGGACCCTTACCGCCTTTGTAACCATTGCCGCCTTTTTTTTGCTTGGCCATTTCCGCTTTATGGGTAGCCATTTCCGTTTTTAACCGGGTTATGTCCGCCAGTAAGCCGGCTTTCTGCGCGTTATACTCTTTTTGCAATTCGATAACGTTCTGTTGCGCTTCTAATACATGACCAGTCGCTGTAGCCGCATCATCCGCCTGTTTTTGCAAAAGCACTATATCCTTGGCAAACGCTTCTTCTTTCGCCGCCAGATAATTTCCCTTAACCGCGCGTTGCTCGGTTTCGATGATACGGGTAATGTCATCGTCGCGGATAACTTGGTTGAGCAGAGGGGCGGTGACATACAGCGAAATGCCGATAATGCCGATACGGAAAAATATCCCCAGAAAAAACGTCCCCTTACCACTAAGCCCTCCCCAAAACGTCTTTTTGGCTTCCGGCTTGGCGATGGGCGGCGGGCTTTTGGCATCGAACATCAGCAACGAAGCATCGGATATCCAAATCAAACAGAACACGAACGCCGCCAACGGCAAACCGACCAGCAAACGTACCCCCGCGCTGGCATCGGGTACTAAATGGCTACCGATCAAACCCCAGACCAAGCCTTCCAAAGAAGCCATAAAGACGATGACCACCAAACTACAGCCCAGCCAAAATTTGACTTTTGGACTAAGGTGGTCATGTCCATAGGGGCGCAGCAACAGCAAGTTAGACCAACTTTGCTCTGGGGGGCGGATCTGATTTTCGGATGGGGTATCCGCTAGGGTTTCGGGCTTAAGGGGGTACGAGGTCGGCATAACTAA
Organism: Methylovulum sp.; assembly: GCA_028713595.1. GTDB lineage: Bacteria > Pseudomonadota > Gammaproteobacteria > Methylococcales > Methylomonadaceae > Methylovulum. Next base: position 1,604 of record JAQTNZ010000557.1, read on the forward strand.
CAATGTCCTTCTATTCCGTTTTGTTTTCAGGGTATGGGGTATTATCGGAGGCACTAGGCGGCGGATTAGCGTCACCTTGCCCATCCTCATCTAGGTGGTCGTTAAGTGCGTCGCCCAACTGCGCCCAGCGGTCAAGCTGCGCGGTCAGCCCGACGGATTTCTGCTCAAAATAGTATTGATGGCGTGCCAAGCCATTAAATGAAGCATCGCCCCCCGGTGGGGCGACTACGGATTCGGACTCGGCAACCAATTGCTTATGATCTGCATTGATGTTAAGGCATTGGCTAATATCCACGTCCCTAAACGTCTGCGAGTCGCATATCGCATCTTGAAAGTCGGTGCCCGCCAAGTTTGCCCCTTGCAAGCTGGCGGCAATTAATTTTGCGCCGACCAACTTCGCATCACGCAAATCTGCCCCGCTTAAATTGGCGTGGCGTAAATCGGCATGGCTAAAGTCGGCCCCGCGCAAATCAGCGCGGCTCAAATCGGCATAACTCAGATGGCATCCTAAAAGCTTCGCCCCGCGCAACCTGGCTTGGCTCAGCTTCGCGTCAGTACAGATGGCGGCACCGAGGTTAGCGCCGCTCAAATCCGCCCCCTGCAACTCGGCACTGTGCAGATTGGCATTCCGCAAAGACGCGCCGACCAGATAGGCCTGATGCAGGATGGCGCGTGCCAGATTAGCACGGTCAAGCACTGTCCGGTTAAAATCGGTTTTTTTCAAACAAGCATAAAAAAACACCGCTTCCGCCAATTGATAGCCACTGAGGGAATCGCGACTGATGTCCATATCGGCAAACGACAAGCCGCGCAAGCTGCCGGATATTTCGGTCAATTTGGCTTGCGCCAGTAACGTCGACACCGTTGTGGCGGTACTGGCCAGCACACGCTCTGCCAGGTCGCCAATGGCTATAGGGTTGACAGCGGATGGCTCATAACTGACCTGTTGATCTTGCCTCAAGGTCACGGTAACGGCGGTTTTGCCCAGTTGCTGATAAAACGCGTCACGCACCAAAGCCGTCATGACCAAGCGTTGTAGGTCGGAAAACACCTCAAGTTCCAATGGCCGCCA
>JAQTNZ010000558.1 GCA_028713595.1 Methylovulum sp.
CTTCATTGCCGGCATCGGAATCGCCGATTTCATGACCGGGAGCGAGCTTTCTTTCTCGTTATTCTATCTGCTCCCAATTGTCTTGGTGACATGGTTCTCAGGCAGAAGTTTTGGACTTGCGATCAGCGTCATCGCCGCCATCACTTGGCTTGTTGCCGACACACTGGCTGGACATATCTACTCGCACGCCATTATTAGCTATTGGAATGCGTTAATGCGCTTGGGTTTCTTTGTGGTGGTGACCCTACTTTTACCAGCATTAAAGGCGCTCGAACATGAAAGGGAAAATGCCCGTGTAGATTATTTGACTGGCGCAGTTAACCGGCGGGCATTTTTTGAATTGGCCGAAACTGAATTAAACCGTTCCCAACGCTACAAATATCCTTTTACTATCGCCTTTATTGACTTGGACGGTTTCAAAATAGTCAATGACCACTATGGGCACAATACAGGGGATCATTTACTGTGTGCCGTCGTTAAACGGGCCAATGGCCAATTGCGGAAATCTGACTGCATAGCGAGATTAGGGGGTGACGAATTTATCTTACTGTTGCCACAAACCGATTTGGTTGCCGCGCAAATGACTGTTTCTAGAATTCAATCCGCCCTGCTTGATGAAATGAAACATCATGGCTGGCCAGTGACATTTTCCATTGGGTTTTTGACTTACCGACAGGGATCAATTACCGCTGAAGAGTTGATTGATCGGGCGGATAACTTAATGTACACGGTAAAAAAGAACGGCAAAAACGCCATTGCCTCTGAGGTTTTTGAAAGTTGACCATCCCCCTTGCCTAACCGCTTATCTCGGCAAATGCTTCTTCAAGAGGGATCCCCTAATTTCCGGTAAAGCGTACCCCGGTCAATGCCCAAAATTTTAGCCGCCTGCACCTTGTTGTCCTGGGTCATTTCCAAAATCCTGCGGATATAGGCCGTTTCCAATTCCGACAAGGTCATCTGCCGAGTTACCGCATTTCCTAACAGATTGTCTTCAATAGGTAATTGGGTTGCCTGGGCCAAGTCCTCCAGCAAAATCGTGTCGTGTTCGGCCAAGGCCACTGCCCGCTCCAGCGTATTTGCCAGCTCACGCACATTCCCAGGCCAAGAATACGCCCGAATCCAGCGCATCGCCTCAGCCGATATGCCGAGGGTTTGCCGCCGGAGCTTGGTTTGGGCATGTTGTAACAGGTGGTCAACCAACCTGTCCATATCCGCCAAACGTTCCCTCAAAGGCGGGACATCCAGGCGGATGACATTCAGCCTATAGTATAAGTCAGCCCGCATCAGGCCGTTTTGTACGGCCTTTTCGATGGGCTGGTTGGTGGCCGCGATAATCCGCACGTCGGTCGCCACTTCGCTACTGGCACCGACCGGCCTTACTTTGCCGGTTTCCAACACCTGCAACAGTTTGGGTTGAACCGCCAGGGGCATTTCGCCGATTTCGTCCAGAAACAACGTGCCGCCTTTCGCTTCGGCAAACAGCCCCGGACGATTTTCACGCGCGTCCGTATAGGCACCTTTGCAGACCCCAAACAATTCGCTTTCCACTAAGGAAAACGGCAAGGCCGCACAATTAATTTGTAAGAAAGGCCCGTTGCAGCGGGGGCTCTGTTCGTGGATGAAAAAGGCCAATGCGCCTTTCCCCACACCGCTTTCCCCGGTCAGCAAGACTGGGGAGTCAATTTGTGCCGCACGGTTGGCAAGTTGCAGTATTTTCTGCATGTTAGGGCTTTCGGCAACCAACGCTTTCGGGGCAAGCTTCCCGCCACTGTTGGACACCCGGACAATCTCCCGGTGCATGGCACGATCCCTGAAGGCTTTTGCAACCGCCGCCAGCAGGTCGTTAAGTGAAAACGGCTTGGTGACAAAACCGCAGGCTCCGGCTTGTAAGCTTTGGATGCCCAAATCAATGCTCCCGAAAGCCGTCATCAGCAGCACCAGCTGCCCCGGTTTTCGGGCATGGATCGCCGTCATCAAATCCAGTCCGCGCAGTCCGGGCATTTCAATGTCGCTGACCACCAAATCGAAATGCTCGGCTTCCAGGCGCAACAAAGCCCGTTGCGGGTCGGATTCGCCGCTCACCTCATAGCCATTGGCGGTGAGCATTTCCTGCAAATAGTCGACGACACTGCAGTCGTCATCAATGACCAACAACTGCTTGCGCTTTTGGGAGGGGTGATTAAGCGTTGCCATGATGATGATGCTCCCCTACGGGCAATAGGACGGTGATAATGCTGCCTTTGCCAGGCGCACTTTCGGCTTTGATACTGCCCTTGTGGGCAACGGCAATGCTGCGGGCGACGGCAAGTCCCAGCCCGACACCGCCTTGTCCGTGCCGGGTAGTAAAAAAAGGTTCGAACACCCGTTCCAACACGTCCGGCGACATGCCGCAACCATCATCCCTGACCGTTAACGCGACTGCCGGCTTGCCCAACGTTTGTGAATGGCTGGCAGTAACGGTAATGTGGCCTCCTGAAGCGGTTGCAGAAAGCGCGTTGGTGATCAAGTTTAAAACAATTTGTTGGATGCCGTCGCTATCGGCAAAAATCATTGGAAGGTCTTTGGCCGTTTCGAAACGGAGTTCCACCTGGTTTCGCAGTGCCTCATACTCCAATAAGTTCAGCACCGCATTCACTGGCACACGTAGGTCGCAACGGCTGT
>JAQTNZ010000559.1 GCA_028713595.1 Methylovulum sp.
CCCGATAGTAAAAGAAAAGCTTGATGAAATAGGGAAATATATTGCTGATTTACCCATTATTGCAAAAACCGCATTAATTGGCCTTGCGGCTACCGTATTGCTGGTATTGCTTGGCTTCGGGCCGATGATCGTTAGCGGGTTAGCGGCATTGGTGGGGATGGCGTTGCCGTTGATTGGCACGGCATTATCGGGTATTGGTGCGTTAATTGTTACTGCAATGGGCATAATATTTAGCCCTGTTGGCCTTGCCATCATGGCGGCCGCCAGTTTGGCATGGGGCCTGTTCACCGAGGATGGCCGGGCATTTTTTGCCAATGTTGGCCAGCACGTTATAGACGGGTTCAATGCCGCAATCGCCTTATTTTCTGAAACATTCCCCGAAGCTACGCAATTTATTAAGGACACCTGGTCAAATGCGGTCAAGCTGTTTGATGATGTGGCAAAGGCTATCCAGCCGTTCTGGGATTGGCTCAAGGATGAGTTCAAGCCCATTGTCAAAGCCGCCGCCGAGCTGTTTGGCTGGCTTAAGCAGAAATGGGAGGACGTTACAAAATTTGCCGATGATGTTTTTGAAGGCTTGGCCGGATGGATAAAGGATAAATTCGGCATTGACGTTAAGGCCATCGCCCAAAAAACCAAGGAAACCGTGGGTGACGTGGTTGCTGCCATTAAGCACGGCACTGGCCAAGCGTTTGATTCTGCCAAGGGGCTGGCCACTGACATTGTGCATACAGTCACGGGCGAAGAGTCTGAATTTACCATGGTCGGCAACAAAAAGGACTTTAACACGGTTGATTTTGCGCTGAACTTCAAAGGCGGCGGACAGTTAACCGGGCTTAATGACGTTCAGACCCGCGCCTTGGCGGCAACTATGGCTGAAACCGAGAGCAAGGGCCAATTGGATGCGGATAATAGGCAAGGGTATTTTGGTCAATACCAGTTCGGAGCCGAAGCCCTTTATGAAGCGGGGCTGTTAAACACTACGCCCCAAAAAATAGAAGCGGCAAAAAATGCGTCCGGTGATAACTGGTATAAGACGCGCACTGCCCAAGGCGGGATGGGTGGCCATGAGGCGTTTTTACGCAATCCCGCGAACTGGAAAATAAGCGGGGGGCTTGATGCCTTCCTGAAAGACAAGGAAATGCAGGACAAGGCTTTTATCGTCTATAACAACAAGAATATCGCTGTTGGCAAACATTCTAAAGCCATCAATATGGACTCCCCCGAAGAGATAGCGGGTTATGCCGCATCGGCAAGTTTAAAAGGTGCTGGCAACGCAAACAAACTATACAAGCAGGGTATATCAACACATGATGGCAATGGCACAAGCACCCGCAAATATGCCAAGCGTGGTGAAAACGGGATAACCTACCTTGCCCCTGAAATTGAGCGGGTCATGGCAGGTGGTAGCCCAACACCGGCTAACGACGAAGGCGCGGGCGCGGTGTCGCTGCCCAACGCCATCAAAACCGTTGCCTTGAAAGATTTGAAAATAAAAAGCTCCGAAGCCACGGCGGGCGGCAAGGCATTGGACGGCACAATGGACTTGGCTCGGGCAATTCAGGGCGAGTTTGGCAGTGAAATGGTGCGGTTCAACGGCTTTAACGACCAATACCACCAAGACCATGCGCCTACATCGAACCACACTAAAGGCCTTAGCCTTGACCTTGCGATAAGGAACCCCAAAGACTCCGCCAAGATGCAGGCCAAGATTAAAAACTTGGCGGCCTCATTGGGCGTGAACATCATTGTCGATGATGAATACAAAAAGGATTCGGATCATAAGACCGGCCCGCACCTGCACGTCAGCTTTCGTGACAAAAAAGATGCCGACCAATTTTCTGTCAATTTAGCACAACAGCAAGCCGATGCTATTGCCAAAGCCGATTCTCTTAAAAAAGAAACCGTTAAAACCGATGGCACAAATAAAGAAACGGCTATATCGGACAACTTTGCCAAAGAAAAGGCAGAAGTTTTTGATATAACCCAGCTTCACAATTTTACCCCCGCCGAAACGGCGGCGGCTAATTTAGCGTATTCAAAATATAAGGAAAAGGTCGGAATAGGCGATGAAGCGAAAAATCTGGGGATTAATTTTTCTCTTCCAGAAACAAGCGTTGTGACCGCCCAAGGCGCAAGATTGCTAACGCCACCTACCCTGCCCTCCATTAAAACACCGAAAATAGCCGATGCCCCTGAAGTTCGGGAAACCTTGGCAAGCAATTCCACCACCACGCCCACGACCGTCAACCTGCCACAGCCTTTGGTAGGGCAAGACCTGTCGTCACGGTCAATTGCGCATATCGTAACCGGGGGGATTAGCAGATTATGAGCACCATAACCGCTGCGGATGTCCAGGATATGATCGGGCATTGGTTGTCTACCCCGATTGGCAGTTATTTAGGGTCGGATTACGGCAATAACGCCGATGAACTGATAGCCAACCCGCATAGCATGGGGCTTGCGGATAGTTTTATTAAAAAGCTCATTAATGACGTGCCTGTTTTGCAGACGCTACCCAAGGGTACCATTAACATTTTCGGCATCAGCGTACCGCCCGATAAAATGAGGATTATCCTTGAGGTGGCCGGTAGTGAATTTACAATCAATTGAAAAGGGATAACCCATGCTGACACAAGCCGATTTCAATGCCGCCAT
>JAQTNZ010000560.1 GCA_028713595.1 Methylovulum sp.
TGGGCCGCCAAAAACCTACGGCCCTAGCCCTTGGAGCCAGTGCCTTCCAAAGCCGCCATCCTCCAAATCAATCAGGATATTGGCATCACTAATGAGTAACGGGTTCAAGGCTTTCTAACATCCGTTGTTGGTGAAACTTAACCACCGGCAAGCCCAGCAATTCCGCCGCCTTGGATTCGGTGAAATAATCCTCCGCCAAAGCGCGGTAAACCAACTGCTTAAATAAAATGGTTTGCTCGGACGGGTATTGCCGCTTAGGCTCCCGTGTCCGCCAGCCGTTGGCGCTAAACTGCCGATACAGCCCTTGGAAAGTTGTCTGGGCAATAATGCCCGTTTGCAAGGCGCGGAACAAAACCCCCTGCATACTCAAACCAAACTCATGCTTAAGCAGGTACAGCTCATTGATTTCCAGACGCTGGCGGTTGTCGCCCAAATGCCCGACCAGCGTTTGCTTAGGCAATAAAAAGGCTCCGGCAAAACGGTTGCACAGCGCCTCTTCATCCTCCGCCAACCCGCCCTCCAAACGGCCTTTTAACAGCAAATGCCCCAGCTCATGCGCCAAGGTAAAGCGTTGGCGGTCGCCCGTCCAGTTAGCGCCCACCACAATAACAGGGATGTTATTGATAGCCGCCGCCAAACCATCAAACTTATGGCCGTTGTCTATCGTGCTGACAATCACCATAACGCCTTGCGCTTCTAAGGTATCAATCAGTTCGGGGATACAGTTCACCCCCAGCTTCCAAGCGGTGCGGACATTCTCCGCCACGGCCTCCACCTGTCCGGCCTCGCTGATGCGCCCAGGCAAACCATCGGGCAAGGCGAAAGGCCGGATAGGCGATTGTGGATATAAGCTTAACAGCTCATGCCAGCGTTCGGCCTGATCGAACATGTCCGCTTGGATTTTGTCCAAGCTTTTTTGCGGCAACGTGCTTTTTTTACGGTATTCGATACCGTCAATTTTTAAGGTGTGCGGACGGAAAAAATACTCCGTGCGCACCCCTAACACCTTTGCCAGCTTAAGCAATTGCGCCGATGATGGTTTTTGCAGCTCTTTCTCAAACTTGCTGACCGTGGTATGGCTTAAATCCGCTTGCGCCGCCACTGCGCGTAACCCCAGCCCCGCCGCCTTCCGTGCGCGTAATAACCGCTCGCCAATCATAAAAGCCCCATCAAGTTTCCAAAACTAGAAAAATAATAGCTTAATGTAAACTTTTTCTTATGGTTTGACCAGTTGCCCTAATTTTTCTCCATCCTAGCCGTTTTAAAAGCTTAAGCGTTATTGAAAAGGCATGGCAAGGCGTGTCTGTTTAATCACTACCCTTGCATTTCTTGTTTATAATGGGCAACCCGTCCGGCAGGGCTATTAAACCTATCCCTGTTGGCTTACTCTCGTTCCCCTATAAAAGACAACCCAATAATGACAGATAAAGATAAGGTTGCCCTAGCCATTTCAGGGGTCATTAAGGCAATGATGGATCGAGTCATGCAAAAAGTCCTCGTGGACGACCCGTTCATTAAGGACATACACCATGCCCATAAGCCATTATATGCCGCCCTTGTGCCTGATGAAATTTTTAAGGGTTCACATTTTGAACGGCGTTTCGTCACCCCTTTTGGCGGTGTTTGGGAAAAGCTCGCGCAAGTGGCCGCCCAAGCAGCCCACGGCCAATGCACCACAGGCCATCCCATTACCGGCACTGTCGGTGATGAGCGGTTACGGCGCATCCAAGAAGTGCTGAACAAGCTGGAGCATCGCCAAAAAGGCCAAGACAAAACCTCACCCAACTGGCAAGAGGAATTGGCCTATATCCTTGCCGGACAAGGCAAACCTATTCCTGTGACGGTTGTCTGCGACCTGTATATCCATAACCTGGACACAGGCCACTGTTATGCCTTTGAGCTAAAAGGCCCTTTGCCCAATAGTGACCAAACCAAGGTGAGCAAGGAAAAGATGTTCAAACTACTGAGCATGGATTCCCAGCCCGTGACAGGCGCTTATTATGCGCTACCCTATAACCCTTACGGTGCTGACAAACAAGATTACCAATGGACGTTCCCCATGCGTTGGTTCAATATGCGCTCCGACCCGTGCGTGTTAATAGGTGATGAGTTTTGGGATTTTATTGGCGGCAGCGGCACTTACAGTCTATTTGTCAATGAAATCAACCAACTCGGTAAAAACTATCGGGACAGGATTTACCGCGAATTTTTAGGCATAGAACCACCCTCCACTGCGGAAAATTTTCTGCTCAAATAAACAGTTAGTTAATGACCATAACCCCAAAACCTTTTACCTTTATTGACTTGTTTTCAGGAATCGGCGGTTTCCGCTTGGCCTTAAGCAACTTAGGCGGACATTGCGTTGGTTTCAGCGAAATAAACACGGATGCCATTAACGCCTATTGCGGCAACTTTAACGAAGCCGCCAGCTTGAACCTAGGCAATATCACCGACATTAAAAGCCTGCCCAGCCATGATATTTTAACGGCGGGGGTGCCTTGCCAGAGCTGGTCTATCGCCGGTAAAAACTTAGGCTTTGATGAAGACCGTGGGCAGCGTTGGGATGACACCTTGTATCTGCTTAACCAAGCCCGCCCTAAAGCGTTTATTTTTGAGAACGTGAAAGGCTTGGCTGACCCCAGAAACCATGATGCCCT
>JAQTNZ010000561.1 GCA_028713595.1 Methylovulum sp.
TGTGGTGCTGCCGGATGTCTATTATGGACAACTGCAAGGGTTGGCACGGCAAAAAGCCTTTTCCATTGCCGGCATTGCTTCGTATGACCAGCTAAAGGCCGTGCTGGATGATTTGAACAAAGCCCAGGCTAACGGGCAGACGTTTAAACAATGGAAGCGCAACCAGTCCGTAAAGGACTTGGAATTGCCTTTGTATCGGCTGGATAATATTTTCCGCACCAATATCCAGGGGCAGTATATGCGCGGGCGATGGGAGCAGATTATCCGCACCCAAGAAACCCGCCAATATCTGATGTACGACGCCATCAATGACAACCGTACCCGTCCGGCACACAAAGCATTGGATGGCTTTATCCGTCCGGTTAATGACCCGATCTGGCGGCGGATAAGCCCGCTTAACGGATACCGCTGTCGGTGCGGACTGATCAGTTTGACCGAAGCCCAGGCCAAAGCGAGGTCGGCAGATGGTAAGGGGCTTAATAAAGTATATAACCCAGGGACAATGCAACCGGATACGGGCTGGGATTATTCACCGCAAGACAGCCTGAAGGGTATCAGCAAAGCGATTGGACAAAGAAAGGCCGTGGGCGGGGCATTGGCAAATGCGCTGCCAGAAGTGGTTACCATCCCCGCCATTACCGGAACGGCTCAGGCCGGAACAATAACGGACGCCTTAATTTTGCCCAAATCAGGTAAGGCAAGGCAGGCGGCAAGACTTGTCCTGACTGAAATAGACGCCATTCATGGTGTCAGCAACTTGCCTAATATCCCTGTGGTTGCGGTAACATCAAAGCGAACTGCCGGATCGTATCATTATGTAGTGGGTGGCAAGCCAATCAATATAAGGATTAATACAGGCAAATTGGCCACTCATCGTGAACTGACGCTGGCTCATGAGATAGGTCATTTTATTGACCACCAAGCCGTATCAGGGGTTGGCGTGTTTGCCAGTGAGTCAAGCCCTTTAATGGATGAATGGATAGCCGCGGTTGACGCGAGCAAGGCAACCGAATTGTTAAAGGTTGATAATCCAAAAATGGCATATTATTTATCCAGACGCGAGCAATGGGCGCGAAGCTATGCGCAGTACATAGCCACCAAAAGCGGCAACCCGTTACTGGTTGGGCAGTTGGATGCCATTAGGACACCCAATCCACTGCACCATGATTGGGTTGCCCATAGGCAGTGGCAGGACGATGATTTTGCCCCTATATCAGCAGCAATAGACCGCATTTTTAATAAACTAGGATGGCTAAAATAATGAAACTAGACCAAGCAATCAATGAAGAGCTGGATCGTCTTAAGCAAGAGACACCTCCCGATACATGGTTGGATGCGTTGTGTGAAAAATTCCCGGACGCAGACCCTAATTTTTTAATGGAAATGGTGATGATTGAAACGGATGGGGACTGTGTGGCTGAAGGCGAAAAATAATGACCGCCGTCACCATTGACCTAAATGACCAGGAAATCATTAATGCCTTAGGCCGATTGGCTTATTCCGCCAACCACCTGGAGCCAGCGCTGGATGAAATTGGCGCAACGATTGCCGCCAGTGTCATGCTGAATTTTACCGGGCAGCACGATCCTGACGGCAATGCCTGGGAGCCGTTAAGCGAGGCGACACTAGCCAATCGGCGGGGCGGAGAGGGGCAAATTTTACGGGACACCGGGAGGCTTAATAGAAGCATCACCCACAATGTGTCTGACCAATCCGTGGAAATCGGCACCGATGTTGTCTATGCCAATATGATGCAATTTGGCGGTAAAAAAGCGGACTTCCCCTGGCTCTGGGGCGACATCCCGGAGCGTCCTTTTGTCGGCATTTCTGAGGAAGATAAGGCGGAAATTTTGGCCATTTTAAGCCACCACCTTGACCGCTCAATCGGCTGATTTTCTTGGATAATACCCGCAATGCTTGCCGAAAGGCGCGGGGAAAGCCTTTTTTAAGCCGAAAAAACAAACAAAAAATAACCGATAATTACTTGATTTAAAATCAAAATCGAGAAAACAAAAAAGACATATCAACACAAGGCTAAAGCAGAAAACGCCTAAAAACGCAAATAGGTAAGGATTTAAAATAGAACAAGCATTTAAAATAAATCAAGACTTTTTTAAAAAAACACCTAAAAAATAGTGGCGACACCTACAATTGATGCTACTAAAACGCCGTAAAAACAATCCCTCAAAATAGCGTGGAACCAGTTCACCATGACATGGTGCGGCGCATTTCCATACACTAGACGCACGTCAAAAAAACCACGTCGCGCCTCATGCCAAACCCTAAAACCCCGATCAAAAAACACCGCCAGGCGATGGGTGCTTGCGTTGTCCAGTTGCCTAAAAACATTGCCGACGAAGTGCAAATTTTTCCGGCAGGGGAATTTAGCGTACCCATAGGCTCAATGCTGGGGACGGGGCCATGGCGGCTAAATGCGGCTGCCGCCACACAATTGATTGCAACCGTAGCAGCCCGCAAAAATGACATTCTGGTTGATTACGAACACCAAAGCTTGACCGCTAGCCAATCAGGGCATAAAGCCCCGGCGGCAGCCTGGCTGAAAACCGGCTCGTTGGTTTGGCGTGAGGGTGAAGGCCTTTTTGCTGTCCGGCCAGACTGGAAAGCGGCGGCGGCAACATTGATTGAGGCAGA
>JAQTNZ010000562.1 GCA_028713595.1 Methylovulum sp.
ATAGCACAAAAGGTATCCCAATCAGCAATAAAATTCCCCCGGCAAAAGCGCCTTGCGCTTTTTCTCTAATCGTCGTCAGCATAGCTTGGTTCCTAATAAATCGAGTTTATTATGCAAAAAAAAAGCCCCGAACCTAAGTGGTACGGGGCTTTTTGATTTTTTGGCGAAGTGGACGGGGCTCGAACCCGCGACCACCGGCGTGACAGGCCGGTATTCTGACCAACTGAACTACCACTCCAAAGTCTGGTGGGTGCTGAGGGGATCGAACCCCCGACCCTCGCCTTGTAAGGGCGACGCTCTCCCAGCTGAGCTAAGCACCCGACTAATGCTGACTAGTTTACAGCATCTTTTAAAGATTTGCCAGCTTTAAATGATGGAATTTTTGCTGCTTTGATAGTTATTTCTTCTCCGGTCTGCGGATTGCGGCCTTTACGCTCGGCCCGCTCCTTGACAGAAAAGGTGCCAAAGCCGACTAAGGCTACAGAATCACCTGCCTTCAACGTGGCTTCCACTGCTTTGATAAAACCATCCAAAGCACGGCCTGCATCGGCTTTGGTCAATTCAGAAGACTCCGCTATCGCGTCGATAAGATCCGATTTATTCATTATTCCCCCCTCAAGAAGTCATTGTTATAGTATTTGTACAAGACGTGTGCATAATTCCCATGCTCCCGACGGCGGCAACACAAGAAACGCCGTCATTTATATCAACTGCCATCGCGTAGTGTCAAGCTTTATAAGGCCGCCAAGCCTTGATTCTTGCGGCTTGGCGGTTTTTGCCAACACCCTGGCAACCAGGGATCAATGCGCGGTCAAGCCCGTTTTGAGGACTTTGCCATTGTCGGCATCGGTCTTGGCCTTTTCTTCCAGCACCCTTTTCTCAATGGGAACAGGCACATATTGCAAGGCCACCGCCAGCACCTCATCAATCCAATGGACAGGCTTGATGGTCAGGTTGGCCTTGATGTTTTCAGGTATCTCGACCAAGTCTTTTTCATTCTCGGCAGGGATCAGGACGGTGGTGATGCCGCCACGGTGCGCCGCCAACAATTTTTCTTTCAGGCCGCCAATCGGCAGGACTTCGCCACGCAAGGTGATCTCGCCGGTCATCGCCACGTTCGCCCGCACGGGTATCTTGGTCAAGGCCGAAATGATCGCCGTACACATGCCTATGCCCGCGCTAGGGCCGTCTTTGGGGGTCGCCCCTTCCGGGACATGGACATGGATGTCATTTTGCTGGAAGACCGCGTTATCAATGCCCAAAATGTCCGAACGGCTCCTGACCACGGTCATGGCCGCTTCGATGGACTCTTTCATGACATCGCCCAATTTTCCGGTCGCAGAATGCTTGCCTTTGCCCGGGATCACCGCCGTTTCGATGGTCAACAGCTCGCCACCGACTTCCGTCCACGCCAAACCGGTGACTTGGCCGATTTGGTCCTGCTCTTCGGCGACCCCATAGTTAAAGCGCTTCACGCCCAAATACTCGCCCAAATTGTCGGCGCTGACCTCGACCTTGCCTTTGACCGATTGCAATAACAAGGCCTTGACCACTTTCCGGCAAATTTTTGAAATGTCCCGCTCCAAGCTGCGCACCCCGGCTTCACGCGAGTAGTAACGGATCATATCCCTGACCGCCGCTTCGGTGATGTCGATTTCATGGGCTTCAAGGCCGTTGTTCTTAATCTGCTTGGGCACAAGGTAACGCAAGGCGATATTGATCTTTTCATCTTCGGTATAGCCCGCCAAACGGATCACCTCCATCCTGTCCAGCAAAGCGGGTGGGATGTTCATGGTATTGGCGGTGGCGACAAACATCACATCGGACAAATCGAAATCGACTTCCAAATAATGGTCGGAAAAGGTATGGTTTTGTTCAGGATCCAACACCTCCAACAACGCCGAGGCCGGATCGCCACGAAAATCCGCCGCCATTTTGTCAATCTCATCCAGCAAGAACATTGGGTTACGGGTTTTTACCTTAGCCAAATTCTGCAAAATCTTACCCGGCATGGAACCGATATAGGTACGGCGATGACCACGGATTTCCGCTTCATCCCGCACCCCGCCCAAGGCCATGCGCACATATTTGCGGTTGGTGGCCCGTGCAATCGACTCGCCCAGCGAGGTCTTGCCGACCCCTGGAGGGCCTACCAAGCACAGGATCGGGCCTTTGAGCTGTTTGACCCGCTGATGCACCGCCAGATACTCCAGGATACGCTCTTTCACCTTTTCCAGGCCATAATGCTCGGCCTCCAGGACTTGCTCGGCGATTTTCAGGTCATGGCGGACTTTGGTTTTTTTCTTCCACGGCACACTGACCATCCAATCGACATAATTGCGCACCACCGTGGCTTCCGCCGACATCGGCGGCATCAGCTTCAACTTGTTCAACTCGGTTTCGGCCTTAGTCCTGGCTTCCTTGGACATGCCCGCTTCGGCAATTTTCTTTTCCAGCTCTTCGATCTCATTGGTGGCGTCTTCCATATCACCCAATTCTTTTTGGATCGCCTTAATTTGCTCGTTAAGATAATATTCGCGCTGGTTTTTTTCCATTTGCTGTTTGACACGGACACGGATTTTCTTTTCCATTTCCAAAATATCCACTTCGCCTTCCATTAGCATCATCAGGTTTTCCAGCCGGCCCTG
>JAQTNZ010000563.1 GCA_028713595.1 Methylovulum sp.
TCATGCCAATGCGGTACAAATCCGCCCCTGAAGAACGCGTCCCTCGGTTATCCCAAGAACTGCCCGCACAGGCGATAGGCCCATGGACGATATGGGCGACATCGGCAATGGGCAACAAGGCAATCTGCGCCCCGTCAAAAGCACACCCGCCAGCGGCTGACCCTGGCTTAGGTTTTGCACAACCGGATTTTTCCTTTTTGTTATGCTCGCAAGCGGGTTCGTCCAGCAACGCCGCAATGTCTTTTGTCGATTTCATGGCTTTTGCCCCAATGGCTGTGTTTATTAGGGCATAAGCAAACGCTATGCCATTTGTTATCTAGTTGAATTGGTGTGGTTTTGCTAAAATAAATTTTGTAGGAAAACCGACAATTGGTTTATCGGGTTATGACAAAGGCATGAATGGCGGTGGCCTGTGCCGCTGTGTTGCCATTGAAGACGGCTGGAAGATGGGCTGTAAGCCGTGGAAAATTGAGGGATTCGCAACGTAGGTTCTTTCCCGACTAATGGAGAGCCGTTTTTTAAAATTAAGCCATACATAGATGTCCACAATCGAAAAAAAAGTGGTGTTTGTCAAAAAAACCGATTTTTTTCACACGCTGGTCAGAACTTGGACGATTTAAGTTAAACCCATTTTTTTCATGGCCTTGCGATAGGGCCGCAGTGATTTTCAACAAAGTTATCCACAGAAAATGTGGATAACTTTTTGGTGTGCTGATGGTTTATATGTCTTCTTCAAGGCTATAGGGCTACACTCTTGCCAAGATAGCGAATAAATAGGCGGGGCGGGCATTGTTATCAAGGAGATAGATTAAAAATACATGCCTTCTAAGCTTTGGTTTTGGCGTAGCTACTGTGCATAAATCACAGCCATTAAGGGTGGTCTTACGATAAGCTTCCATGATGGACAAGGTCTGGTTTATGCCAGATAACCACTACTTTAATTGACGAAATGACCAAGGGTTGGCTTTTTTAGGTTAACTTACCGATAAACCATCAAGAAAATGGCTGTTATGAAACCCCTATTTGCTTTGCGGTCAGGCTATCGGGCTTTATGCTTGGCATTGACAATGGTTGCCGGGGCTTATGCCGCTGACCCCCAGCCTTACACCGTGACCATTGTCAAAACGGGCGATGCCGAATTGGACGATATGCTGGCCAATGTCTGCACTTTGACCAGCCTTAAGGAACTGGCTCCCGTTGGCTCGTTTGCCTTGGTGGCGCGGGCGCGAGCGGATGTCGAGCGGTTTGTCACCGCGTTGCAAAGTTTGGGCTATTACCAAGGTAAAGTGCAGGTGCGTATTGCCGACCGTCCGTTGGATGACCGTGGCATTTATGACACTATCGATTATTCCCCTGCCAATCCGCCTATTCAAGTGCAGATAAGCGTTGAGCGGGGTCCCTTGTTCCATGTCCACAGTGTGCTTATTGAAGGCGAGGTGCCTAAAGAAGCCAGGCAATGGCTGGAGCTAAAAGAAAACGCCCCCGCGCGTGCCGCCAATATCCAGCAAGCGGGGGAGAAATTAGAGGTGGCGTTGCAGGAGCATGGTTACGCGCTGGCCAAGGTTGACGAGCCGGTTGGGCAATTGCTGACACCAAGCAATGAGTTGGATGTGACGTATCATGTTGTCACTGGCAAGCCCATCACCTTGGGCAAGGTCAGTGTGCAGGGCTTGGATAAGGTCAATCCGGCGTTTGTCAGCCGTCATTTACAGATTGCCGCAGGGCAGCGGTTTAAGCTGTCCGATATTGAAAAAAACCGTCAGGATTTGCAAGCTATGGGCGTGTTTTCATCCGTCCGTGTCCGTTTGGGCGAGGGTACCGATACGCAAAAACTCGATGCCCAGCAACATATCCCCGTCACTTTTATGGTGGGCGAAAGGTTGCGCCATTCCATCCATGTGGGCGGTGCCTATTCCACCGATTTGGGGGGCAGTTTTAGCAATTATTGGCAGCATCACAACCTGTTCGGCTATGGCGAGCAGCTAAACCTTACCGCGGGAATCACGCAGCTGGGCGGCAACAGCACCACCGATGTCGGCTATAACGTCGCTGCCAACTTTATTAAGCCGGACTTTTTGCAAGTGGGCCAAGCGTTGCAAGTCAATTTGGTCAACCTACGCCAAAACTTAATCACTTATAATCAGGACACGGTATTCGCCGAAATCCAGCTTAGCCGTAAATTGAACCCCGTTTGGACAGGCAGCATTGGCCTGCGGCCTGAGCAATCAGCGATTACCCAAGCGGGCGAAACCCGCGACTATACCTTAATTGGCTTGCCTCTTAGCTTGAAATATGACAGCACCAACAATGTCCTAGATCCTATCAGAGGCAATATGGCGACCGCTTCGCTTACGCCTATCGAGGCCTTGACGGGGTCGCAGCTGCAAACGTTTATGATTATGCAGTTGACTGCGTCAACTTACTTGGATTTTCACAGTGAAGGCCGTAGCGTGTTGGCCTTGCGTGGTTTGTTAGGCAATATTGAAGGTGCCGGACAGTTTGATCTGCCGCCGGACAAACGCTTTTATGCAGGGGGTAGCGCGACCGTGCGCGGCTATCGCTACCAGTCCATAGGCCCACAGTTTGATAACGGCAACCCGCAAGGCGGCAAAGGCATTGCCACCACCACTATTGAGTTTCGCCAAC
>JAQTNZ010000564.1 GCA_028713595.1 Methylovulum sp.
CACATGCCCCGTACCCGCAGGGCATAAGTCACTGCCATTAAGTTAAGGAATACTATTTTATTCAATAACATAGAAAACGCTATTGAGTTACGGTCGCAGTAAGTTAATCCGTTCGTGGTGAGCCTGGCGAACCATGACCGGATTAACCGCCCACCCTTCGATCAGCTCCACCACCAGGGTGGTCTGGGGACAGGCGAACGGTTACTCCTATCTTGTTGAAATTACAGGCACAAACCTTTAACTTAATGGCAGTGATGCGCCGCGTGGGAACGAGTGTTTACTTATTAACATGAAAGATTAGTGGCTTTTATTCAGCTACCTTTTGCCGCATCAACACACAACCACTTCGCCGACAAAAACACCAGCCCCATCAGCGCGTAAGCCAAAGCCCATTCCCAAGCCGGGGTCAACGATAAAGCCGTGTCGCTGGCCGTCCAACGGTAAGAATGGATCAGGCCGCCAGCCGCCAAGGCACTGGCTGCCCCGCTCCACAGCGCGGCTTTGACAAATTGGCGCTCAATGACCGCCACCGTCAAGGCCGAGAGGATCATGGCGGTAAAAATAAAGCCCTGCTCCAAGGCGAACGCGCCGTTAATCCAAATATCCGCTTGTTGGAAACGCCCCACCAGCGCATCCGTAAACGCGCCGCCATCCACCGCCCTCACCCCGCTTTTAGCCATAAAAGCCCCCCACGCGGCAATGCCCGGCAACAAGCCCATGACCACCGCCGGGGCATGGCTGCGCGGCGTTTCCTGAAAGGCCTGCGCGGCAATCACAATACCTATCCATAACACAATCGCCATACCGGCATCGACCGGCACTGCCCAGGCGATATAAGACAAACAGCCGGTCACACACACCACGGTCATAAATACGCCGTTCAATATCGAATAACCCGCCCGTGCGCCCATTGCCTTCCAGCCCGGATGGCCGATATAAATGGTGGTGGGAAAGCACGACCCGAATAAACAAGCCGCCAATGTGCCGATACCGTTGGCCGCCAACGACGGTTGGGTGGGGAAACTGTCCCCCGCCGCTTCCGCCGATTCGATATTTTGCAAGGAACCGATGACATTGAACAGCCCCATCGGGATAATCACCGACAGATAAGCAAGGCCACTGTCCGAAGCCAACGCCGTAAACAAATCACCCGCCGCCAGTATCGGCACATACAAGGCCAACTCATTGCTGGGGAAAACACCGACAGGAGCCAAACCGGTAAGCCATGCCAACACTCCCCCCAAGACCACCGCCACCAAGCCGCCCGGAATATTGCCGCGAAAGCGCAGCTTGCCAAAGTAGACCAACAGGATCACGCCCAGCGTCACCAAACCGACCACAGGGTGGGCATAAGTGCGAAACAGAAACCCCAAAGAAATGAAGGTCAGCGCAATGCCCGACAACGTGGACAACAACGCCGCCCGTGGGGTCAGCTTCCGTAACCGCTCGGCGACAAAAGACCCGCACAGCTCAATCATGCCGGAGCCGAAACAAGCCAACAGCCCCGCTTGCCAAGCGACCGTCTCAGGACTGGCCAGACCCGCCGCTTCCGCCAGCCGTTTGGCGGGCAGCATCACCAAAAAGACATGGGCAAACAAAGACACGGTGTTGATGCCGTAAGGCAAAGCGCAAATGTCATCCCGCCCCGTCCGTGCCGCCAATTGTTTGGCCTGATAGGCATAATACACATTACCGACCAGCAAAGAAACCGCCGCACCCGGCAAGATATGCCGATAAATCAGGTCATCCGAAAACCCCAAGACATGCCCGCATAAACCGACAATCACCAGCAATTGCACCAGATTATCCAAAGCCAAACCAAAAAAGCCGTCAATATCGGCGCGTACAAACCATTTCATGGGCATATCCGGTTAAAGGTGGCTATCAATATATTGCTACAAAAACGTTCACACCAACCCCTTCAACTTATAAAGCCAATCCAAAGCCTGCCGTGGACTCAGCTCATCGGGCTTTAAATCTTCCAGCAGCGCCACTGCCGGATGGCATTCGGGGGCGGAGAACAAATCCAATTGGTTGGTGCCGGTTTCCTTTTGCTGTTCCATATACGCCAAATTTTCCAAATGCTGCAATTTGTTTTTGGCTTTTTCAATCACCTGCCTAGGCACACCCGCCAAAGCCGCGACTTGCAAGCCATAGCTTTGGTTGGCCGCGCCTTCTTTCACGGCGTGTAAAAAGATAATCTTATCGTCATGTTCCATTGCGTCCAAATGCACGTTATGGATGACTTTTTGCTCTTCCGCCAGCGAAGTCAGCTCAAAATAATGGGTGGCGAACAAGGTGAACGCCTTGCATTCTTTCGCCAGATAATCGGCGCACGCCCACGCCAAGGACAAACCGTCAAAAGTGCTGGTGCCGCGCCCTATCTCATCCATCAGCACCAAGCTTTTGGCGGTGGCGTTATGGAGAATATTGGCGGTTTCCGACATCTCCACCATAAACGTCGAACGCCCGCCGGACAAGTCGTCAGACGCGCCGATGCGGGTAAAAATTTTGTCCACCGGCCCACACACCAAGGCCTTGGCAGGCACATAACAACCGATATGGGCAATCAGCACAATCAACGCCGCTTGGCGCATATAGGTGGACTTACCGCCCATATTCGGGCCGGTAATCACCAGCA
>JAQTNZ010000565.1 GCA_028713595.1 Methylovulum sp.
GGCCTGGTTGTTGAGCTACGCGAAGGCGGCCCAGGCGTTGACTATGTCGCCGAAGTGGTCGGCAAGCGGGCGCACTATGCCACAGGCACGCCCAGTTTGCTCATTGACAGGCAGCAAGGCAAGCCTGTGGTGGTGGTGTCGGTGATTTTCCAACATGCGCCCGATATTTTGGCGGTGGCAAAATCCTCCGGCATCATTTCACCCCAGCAATTGGTGAACAAAAAAATCATGGTCAAACAAAATAACCAAACTCCTGCGGTCTTGGCTATGTTGCTCAATGAAACGGGTTCCTTGGCACATTTTGATTTTTTGGACCAAACCAATGACCTTGATGGCCTGATGGCCGGCAAATTTGCCGCCATTGCCGTTTACAGCACGGAACAGCCTTATTATTTCCAGCAACACAACTTCCCTATCACCGAACTGAAGCCCATCAATTACGGGATTGATTTTTATGGCGACAACCTGTTCACCAGTGCACAGGAAATCGCCGGACATCCAGAACGGGCGCAAGCTTTTTTACGTGCCAGCCTCAAAGGTTGGGCGTATGCGATGGCGCACCCTGATGAAGCTATTGCCGTCATCAAAAACATTGGCTCTAAACATTCCAGCGGCCATTTACATTTTGAATATCAGGCGATGCAAAATCTGCTCTTGCCCACCTTGGTACCGCTAGGCCATAGCAACGAAGGGCGCTGGCGGAGCATTGCCGACACCTATGTGCGTTTGGGCCTGCTCAAGCCGGATTATTCCTTGTCAGGTTTTGTCTATGACCCGAACCCGACTGTAAAAGTCAGCACATTTTACCGTTACCTCTATGTCGCCATTGCTTTGGCGGCCGTTTTGGGTTTCTTTATTTTTGCCTTGTTGGCCTTCAATTACCATTTGCAGCGTGAAATTGGCCGGCGCAAACAAATGGAAGCCCAATTACAGCTTAATGAAGAAAAGCTCAGCACATTATTCCAATTTTCCCCCACGGGCATGGCCTATACGGATTTTGCCAGCCGCAAGTTTATTGACGTTAACCCAGCCTTGCAAGACATGACTGGCTATACGCGTGATGAATTGCTGACTATGACTTATCTGGACATAACCGCCCCGGAATATCGGCAACAAAATTTAGTGCAAGCTGAATTGATGGGAAGTACCGGGCGTTTTGGCCCCTTTGAGAAGGACTATATACGCAAAGATGGCAACCGTGTGTCGGTGCTGGTCAACGGTTTTATTTTGCTTGACCACACGGGACGAAAAGTGTCTTGGGCACTGGTCCAAGACATTACCGCCAGCAAAAAAGCCCAACAAGAGTTGTTGTTGGCTAAGGAAGCGGCGGAATTTGCCAGCCGCGCCAAATCCGAATTTCTGACCAATATCAGCCATGAATTGCGCACCCCGCTCAACGCCATTATTGGCTTCTCGCAGCTTTTGGCGATGGGCGAGCTGTCGCCGCTAATCGAAGAGCAAAAAATAGCGGTCGGCCACATTATGACCAGCGGCAAGCATTTGCTGGGACTTATCAATGAAATCCTTGATCTGGCGCGTATCGAAAGTGATAGATTTGAACTGCACCTGGAACCCTTCGCCTTGCCGCCATTGTTGGATGAAACCGTGTCGCTGATGTCCCCCGGCGCGGCTGAACGCGGTATCATCCTTACCCAAGGTTGCCATAGCGAAGTCGCGGTATATGCCGATTTTTCGCGGTTGCGGCAGGTGATATTGAACCTGTTGTCCAACGCCATCAAATATAACCGCGAGGGCGGCACGGTGACGTTATTTTGTGCTGTCAATGGCGATGTTGTCCGTATTTCCGTTGCGGACACCGGCTTAGGGATAGCGGCGGCGGATCAAGCGGCCTTATTCCAGCCTTTCGAGCGTTTGGGCGCGGAAAAAACAGGTATCGAGGGGACAGGCATTGGGTTGGTCGTCTGCAAACGCCTGGTTGAAGCGATGCAAGGCCGCATCCAATTTAACAGCATTGAAGGTGTCGGTAGCCATTTTTGGATTGATTTGCCCATAGCCTTAGGCGAGAAGGTGCCCAGTGGTTTGCCGGTGCAAACCAACGGCCTTCCTCTTGACCCTGAGCATGTCAGCGGGCGGGTCATTTACATCGATGATTGTGTGGTCAATACCAATGTCATGCGCCATGTGTTCCGCAAACTGCCTCATGTTGAATTGCTGATAGGGGAACATGCCGAAAGCGGTTTGGCGCAAATCCGCCAATATCGGCCTGACCTGATTTTAATGGACATCAATTTGCCTGGAATGAGCGGCTTGGACGCTTTACATATCCTCAAAGCCAATCCCGACACCGCCGCTATCCCCGTGGTTGCGGTCAGTGCCGCCGCTATGCCGAAAGTCATTGAAGAAGGCTTACAGGCCGGTTTTATGGCTTATCTGACCAAGCCTTTTGATATTCCTGAGTTGATTGCCTTGGTCAGCAAGACGCTAAATAAGACGGGTAAGGCCGTTTAAGGAATTCCCCTGTATTACTCCAGCCATACCCTATAGTGTTTAGACCCGCTATGCCCGTTAAACAATTCTTGCGGGCTAATGCCGTCGCGTTGTAGGCGTTGGCTTAAGGCGGGCAAATCCAGGCCGCCTTCGGCGTTTAACTGCGCCAGAACAGTGCTGG
>JAQTNZ010000566.1 GCA_028713595.1 Methylovulum sp.
ATTGATGATAAGGGTTGCTGCGGAAGTCTCCCCATTTTGTTTTTAAAATATTTTTAAAAACAATTGCATATAAAGTGAAATAGGGATTTTAGGCTGTTTTTATTTGATTGCTTTTAAAAATGTTTTTGCGCTTTAGCTGTGGCGTTATCACAACGCCGGCATCGTAGCGATGCGGCCAAAGCTGTTATGACGGTTAGGCAAACGCGCCGGAATGGCTATTTGGCGCGTGTTGAGGTTTTAAGGTCAAGCCGTTTCTTTCGGCAAAGTGAAAACCCCCACCGAAGACACCAGCAAGCTGGACAAGTTCACCAATTGTTCGGTTTGCAAGCTTTGGTCATGCAGCTGGCTGTAGGTCTCTTCGGTGCTTTTTTGGATTTGCCGGGCCCGCTCCACCAGACGTTGCGACACTTCCGACTGGCTGGTGGAACTGGTGGCGATGGTTTGCACCAACTGCACGAGGTCGGCGGTGGTGTCACGGGTTTCACGCATTTCGTCACCCGCCTGTTGGGCCAGTTCGGTGCCATGCACCACTTGGCTGATCGCATTGTTCATGGTGGTGATGGTGTCGGCGGTTTCCACCTGGATGTTGTTGACCAGCGAGGAGATTTTTGAGGTCGCCTCGCGGGAGTTTTCCGCCAGCTTTTGCACCTCGTTGGCGACCACCGCGAAGCCGCGGCCCGCCTCACCTGCGGAAGCCGCGTGCATGGCGGCGTTCAGCGCGAGGATGTGGGTGCGTTCGGCGATGTCGTTAATCAGGTTGACCACGCCGCCAATTTCTTGCGAACGTTCGCCCAAGCGTTTGATCCGTTTTTCCGTCTCGCGGATGGTGGTGCGGATAGTGGTGATGCCGTTGATGGTGTCCAGTACGGTTTCTTGTGCCTTGTCGGTGTTTTGGATGGCTTTGGCGGCCGCTTGGTTACAGGCGGTGGCGAGTCTGGCGATACTTAGCATGGCTTCGGAGGCGGCGCTAAGTTCGCTGGCGGCTTGCTCGACTTCGTGTTTTTCATCGGCGGCGACATCAATGACCAAAGCTGATTGGCCTTGCACTTGCAGGGAAACTTGGGCGACTTCATCGGCGATTTGCACCACGCGCCGCAGAACCTTGCCAGTTTCATAGGACAGCAGGTTCAGCGCGTCGGCCAAGGGGCCGGTCACGTCTTCTGACACCACCGCCTTGACCGTCAAATCTTTTTGCGCAAGTTGCGCCACCGACATCAGCAGTTCGACAATGGAATTGTTGAGCAATTCATTTTCATGTTCAATCCCCAATCTGGCCGCCTCGCGCTGGTCCACCATCTTATCGAACTGGCTGCCCAACACACCGATTTCATCCAAGGTCTGCAAATTGGCGCGTACCGTGTTGTCACCGGCCGCCAGTTTTTGCATAACGCCGACCAGAAAACCAATAGGTTTGGTGATTGAACTGATGATAAGGGTTGCGACTAAGGCGCAAACAACGATCAAGCTGATGATAATGGTCGAGATGATGAGCGATTGTTGGTTGGCGGCCTTAATTTGGCGGTCAAACATGGCATCCAGTTCAGCCATGCCGGTGCCGATCACCTTAAACATCTCATCAATGGCTTGGGTGTATTGTTTGTAATATTCCGAGGATGAATAGTTGGGGGTGGTTTTGCTGATAATTTCCGTTTCGGACAGGGCGATGGCTTTGCCAACCAAGTCGGTGGCTGTGCTAAGTTGTGCCATCAGAGGTTTTTCAAGCTGACCTTTATATTTTAAGACCTTATTAAAGTCGCGGGTCGCGCCGTACAAATTGGCGTTGGCAATGCTGGTCATCAGGCTTAAGCGCCCACGATCCTGCAAGGTCAGCACTGTCGGTATGTTGGTGGCATCCTTTCCTGCCGCCGCTTTGGCGGCTTTGGCTAATAAGCTAGTGCCCCAGCCTCTGGCTTGGCCTAAATATTCGGTTAACACCGGGCTGTCCACTAAAGTGGCCCGCATTAAAAAATACGATTCCGCATAAGGGTCCAGCGACAAACCGGAGTGGTCAACCACCAAATCCAAAACCTCCAAGACTTTAGCGATGAGCTGGGTATGGGCATCAAAATTTTCCGGCGGCGTTACTTTATGGTCGCTGACTTTTTGGGTGATGTCAGGCCAATTTTTTTTGATGGTGTCCCACTCTTTATGCAGTTCGGTGTCTTTTATGGTTTTGCTTAAGTCATCAAATGCCGCAATCTGAGTGTCAACCAAGGTTTTGCTGGTCTGTTCTTCGTCCGCCATTGCGCTGTTGCCGCTCAGCAATCCGGTCGAGGAACCACGGTGGCGGGGTAGGGCCTGTAAGAGCATGATTAAGGCTTTGGCCTGATGTAGGCCCTCTTGTTCATGCTTGGTGACGTTAATTTTTTGTTGCTGGTTGTCAATGTATGAATAAAAGGCCACGCCGACCAAGGCAAAGGCCAGCACCGCCAAAATGGCGAATTTTTGCCGCAATGAGATACGGCTGAACAGGTTCATATTTTTTGGGGCCATAATGTATTGACTCGTCAATTAGTGTTAGGGCAATGTCCGGCCAGCCTTTAAAGGGCGGACAAAAACGGGATTTTTTGAGGGTGCGGAAAAAAGCCCCTAAGCGGTCGCGGCGGCATCGATAAGACGTTGCAT
>JAQTNZ010000567.1 GCA_028713595.1 Methylovulum sp.
TTCAAATGCCGTTCCGGCATTACCCCCGAATATGTCCATAGGGTAGCTTTTAGTGTTTTGGCGGGTGAGAAGTTACCCGTTTGCCGTAGTATTGATGATGTGATTGCAGACTTATTACAGGCTGTTGCTCCTAAAGCGGCGCAATTAGCCGATACCGAACGGTTGTTGCTATCGTCATGTATTGCCCGAAGTCTCCAGCCTACACGCAAACGGCAGCTTTTTTTTGACATTTCGGAATTGTTGCATCGGGATGCCAAAACCGGCATACAACGGGTGGTTCGGAGTGTCTTAAATTGCCTGTTGGCTGAACCGCCCGCCGACTTTGACGTGGTGGTGGTTTATGCCAACAATGATCAGATTGGTTATCGGCAATTGAATGACTTTCAGTTTCGTTTTATGAACGGTTTGCCATTAAAGGACAGTCAAGAAACGTTAATCGATTACCATTGTGGAGATGTGTTTTTTAGTCTTGATTTGGCTCCGGCAATAGTAGTCGCCCAACGCGACTATTTGCAAAATTTGCGTATTCACGGTGTCCGTGTCTTTTTTGCCGTCCACGATATTCTATTTATATCATTAGCCAAATATTTTGATGATGTCACTGCGGCGCTGATGAAACGTTGGTTGCAGGTCGTATCCGAAAGTGATGGCGTGATTTGCGTCTCCCAAACAACGGCGAATAAAGTGTCGGCATGGCTGGCGACATATAGTGATCGCCGTGAATTGCCTTTAGCCATAGGGTATTTCCATTTAGGCGCGGATATTAATGCTTCTTTGCCTACCAAAGGCCTTCCCGATGCTGCCGAAGAGCTGCTAAAAGGCATTGCTAAAAAACCTAGTTTTCTGATGGTGGGTACGTTGGAGCCGCGTAAAGGCCATAGCCAAGCTCTAGCTGCATTTGAGTCATTATGGGGGCAGGGGCTCGACGTGAATTTGGTCATAGTCGGTAAGGCTGGCTGGTTAATGGAACCGTTGCTTGGCAAAATATGCGGCCATGTCGAATTGAATAAGCGTTTATTTTGGTTAGAAGGCATTAGTGACGAATACTTGGAAAAGTTATATACCACAAGCACTTGTTTAATTGCGGCCAGCGAAGGCGAGGGGTTTGGTTTGCCTTTAATTGAAGCGGCGCAACACAAGCTTCCTATTATTGCCCGCGACCTTCCGGTATTTCATGAGGTGGCGGGTAAGCATGCCTATTATTTTAACGGCCTAAGGCCTGCGGACATTGCTGATGCCGTTACCGTCTGGTTAAAATTGAATGCTGAAGGCAAATCCCCACAATCTGCTAATATGCCTTGGCAGACTTGGCGTCAAAGCACCCGGCAATTGCTTGCCGTGCTATCGGTGCTTTAAGGTGTTGTGGTAGCTGCTAACGGAATTGTGGTAATTTTTTGGAAATATTAAAACCACCATCCCAATCGAATGAATTGCAAAAAACAACCGTTCCACCTTAAAGATATATGAAAATCGCTATTGACGGCTTTAACTTGGGATTTCTTCAAGGTACTGGGATTGCGACTTATTCACGCGAATTAGCAAAAATACTCGTTGCAAACGATCATGACGTTTCTGTCTGCTATGGGTTGAATGGTGTTGGTCATGATCCTGGCCAAGCTTGGGCGAGTTTTGTTGAGGCTTTGGCGACACAAGGGGAAGCGGGTCGTAAAGACATTTCTAAATGGCTTGGCTACAGCGGACGATATTTCGGTAACCATTTGTTACATCGGCCCATAGAGGCATGCCCTGTGCCGATTGTGCCCGAAGTGGATATTGATAATGTCAAAGACAGATTGCCTGTGGGCGAATTTTTCAACATCCCTTCGGTGTTTAGGGTATCCCAAGCCTATTCTTTACTGATAAACCGTCCGCTGGCGATCAGTTTTCCGGATGATAAAAAAGTGGATGTTTTCCATGCCACTTGCCCGTTGCCAATGTACATGCAGGATGCGGCAAATGTAGTGACGTTCCATGATATTATCCCCTTAATGTTGCCGCGCAGCACAAATATTAATTTGTGGCATTATCAGCGTATCCTTAAGCTATCTATGAAAACCGCCGATATGATTTTTACCGTATCGGAACATAGCCGCAATGACCTTATCGAATATTTCGGCCTTCCCGAAGAAAAGGTCTTCGTAACTTATCAAGCTGTTAATATTCCAGCGCATTATCAAGCGTTGGATGACGTAGCGGTGGCGTTGTTTTTGGCACGGGAATTTACGTTGACAAAAAATGAGTATTTCCTATTTTTTGGCTGTATCGAACCTAAAAAGAATATCGCCCGCATTATTGAAGCGATGAAATTGGCCAAGACGGATTATCCTATTGTGATTGTAGGCCGAGATGGTTGGCTTTATGATGACGTACAGCAATTATTGGCAGAACTGCATGGGCAAGAAGAAGGGAGAAAAAAATATCGCCGCATTAAGTATGTGCCGTTCGAGCATCTTATGTATTTATTAAAAGGTGCGTGCGGGCTTGTTTTCCCTTCACTGTATGAAGGTTTTGGCTTGCCGGTTTTAGAAGCGATGCTGATGAAATGTCCGGTTATTACTTCAAATGTCAGCTCTTTGCCGGAAATAGCGGGCGATGCGGCGTTATATGTCAATCCGCTTGATGT
>JAQTNZ010000568.1 GCA_028713595.1 Methylovulum sp.
CAAGTCGGGCAACTGCATTTTGTCAGCCATTGCTACCACCGCCCCAGACACCTGCCGGATTGGCCGTATAACCTGTTTGCCATGGTGCATGGCAAACAACAGCAAGACGTGGACGCGCAAATCCGACAGATTGCCGATGTCTTGGGAGAGCAGTGCTGCGCCAGTGACGTGTTGTATAGCACCAAGATATTGAAGAAAACAGGGTTTCGCAGTGGCGGTAAGTAGAGCCATCAATATAATTAACATCAAAATTCAGTTGCCTACTTAGCTGCTGCGCTTCATTGAAGTAGCATTTTTTATGCTTATGTCAACTTCTTTTAGCTGTTAATATTCACTTACCCGCACCCTTTTTTATTGTTAAATTGTCATCTCCAGCCCCCAATTCCATTGGAGAACAAGCAGATGACAAGCCCCTTACATTTTACTTCCCGATCCCTGCTCTTGGCATTGTTGCTGCCCGGTTTGGCCTTTGGTATTGGGCAGACCACCCAAGTCAGCACCGATACCAACGGTGTCTCAGGCAACAAATACAGTAGCGACAGCGCCATCAGCACTGATGGCCGTTTTGTGGTTTTTGCGTCCGCCGCGTCTAACCTGGTCAGCGGCGATACCAACCAACATAACGATATTTTTGTCAAAGACCGCCAGAGTGGGCAAGTCACCTTAGCCAGTATCAGCTCGCTAGGCCAACAAGGTTTGAGTGACAGCTATAACCCGTGGATCAGCCAAGACGGCAAACTGGTGGTGTTCACCTCGAACGCATGGAATCTGGCAGCGGGCGGCAATGGCCTATTCAACGTGTATTTTCATGACATGACTCACCAAACGACTACGGTGCTGCCAGTGGCTCCCGATAGTTTCGGTCATGTAGTCAGTGTTGACCAGTATTCGGTCAGTGCCGATGGGCGGTTTGTCGCCTACCAGTCGTCTTCAAAACTACCCCATAGCGGCTGCCATAACCAGAACAATATTTTTATCTATGATCGGCAAACGGCCAAGACCGAATGTGTCAGCGCCAATGCCAATGGCGAAGGCGGCAATAATTACAGCGCGTATCCGGCCATCAGTGCGGATGGCAATTTTATCAGCTTCACATCTTTTGCCGATAATTTGGTGCCTAACGACACCAACAATACCGGCGATATTTTTGTGCGCAACCGCATCACCGGCGAGTTAAGCCGCGCCAGTGTCAACTCCAATAACGAGGAAAGCATCGACACCAGCGGTTTGGCTTTGGGCAGCTTATATCCCGCCATCAGTGCCGATGGCCGCTGGCTGGCGTTTAGCTCAACCGCCAGCAATCTGGTCGATGGCGACACCAATGATAAACGGGATATTTTTGTCCGTGACCGTTTGAGCGGCACGACTAGGCGGGTCAACGTCAGCACCGCAGGTAACGAGGCGACTGATGACAGTTATGGTACACCGTCCATCAGTGCCGACGGGCGGTTTGTCGCCTTCCGCTCCTTGGCGACCAATTTGGTTGTGGGTGATACCAATGGCTATGAGGACAGTTTTGTCCATGATGTCAAGACTGGCATCACCAGCCGCGAAAGCGTCACTAGCCAAGGCCACGAACGGGCGCGGGGCGGCGGCACTTACGGCCATGCGCTGAGCGCCGATGGGCGTTGGCTGGCGTTTGTTTCCAGAGCCAAATTATTGACCGCCCATGACACCAATAAGACCATTGACGTGTATGTCCGTGACCGTTTTTTGGATACCCACCAAAACGCCGATGTGGCCTTGGCTTTGACAGGCCCTAGCAGTGTCGCTCTGAATACCCAAGCAGTTTATACCCTGACCGTGACTAACAACGGCAACCGCACGGCTGACAACGCCACGGTCATCAGCCACTTTTCGCATCAGGGCAGCCTTAAGGCCATAAGCACCGGCCAAGGCAGTTGTAACAGGGCGGCAGTGTCAGTCTGCCGTTTAGATAGCTTGGCACCTGGGCAAAGCGTCAATATTACCGCCACTGTGGACATTAAAGGTGCAGCCACCATTGATGTCAGTGCCAATGCCGCTGCTGTGGATAGTGATTTGGGCAACAATACGCAAAGCTTGGCGGTGACTGTCCAGTAAATGGCTAAGGAACTAAAGCAGGGTGGCACATCGATTGGCACGCTTTTGTGTACGAAGGTAGCTAAAGCCCTAACGCCTCATTATCGGCCTCCGCCACCGCTGCGGGCCATTGCCAGTTCTGTATCTCCGGCATATCCTCGCCATGCTTATAAATGTAATGTTTATGGTCGATCAGTTTGTCGCGGATATGTTGTTTAAGGTACACGGCTTGCACGGCCAGACGCGGCACCCGGTCGATCACGTCCGCAGCCAAATGGAAGCGATCCATGTCGTTCATCACCACCATATCAAACGGGGTGGAAGTGGTGCCTTCTTCCTTGTAGCCGCGCACATGCAGATTGTGATGGTTGGTGCGGCGGTAAGTCAAACGATGAATCAACCACGGGTATCCGTGATAAGCAAACACTATCGGCTTGTTCTTGGTGAAAATTTCATCAAAATCCTTGTCGGACAGGCCATTAGGATGCTCGCTAGGGGGTTGCAGGCGCATCAGGTTGACAACATTGACCACCCTAATTTTCAAGTCCGGCACTTT
>JAQTNZ010000569.1 GCA_028713595.1 Methylovulum sp.
GCTGCCTCGCCCAGATTTAGTAATCATCGGCAATGCCTTATCGCGCGGCAACCCTGAGGTGGAAGCGGTATTGAACCAGGGCTTGCCTTATGTCTCCGGCCCGCAATGGTTGGCGGAGCAGGTGTTTCGTGACAAATGGGTGCTGGCGGTCGCCGGTACCCACGGCAAAACCACCACAACCAGCATGTTGGCGTGGATTTTAGAAGCCAACGGCTTAAAGCCAGGGTTCTTGATTGGCGGGATTCCGCTGGATTTTGGGGTGTCGGCAAGGCTGGGCGAGTCCGATTTTTTTGTCATAGAAGCCGATGAATATGATTCGGCCTTTTTTGACAAACGCTCAAAATTTGTCCATTATCGCCCACGCACGGCCATTTTGAATAATCTTGAGTTTGACCATGCGGATATTTTTCCCGATCTGGATGCGATAAAAAAACAGTTCCACCATTTGGTCAGGACAGTGCCCAGCGAAGGCTTGCTGATTAGTCCGGCTGATGATGCCAATCTCAAGGATGTGTTGTCGATGGGCTGTTGGACACCGGTGGCGGGCACATCAATCGGGGTCGATGCCCAATGGAATGCACAATTGCAAAAAGCCGATGGCAGCCAATTTACCGTGTTTCTTGAAGGTGTCCGGCAAGCGACGGTGACTTGGGGATTGACAGGCCGGCATAATGTCTACAATGCCTTGTCCGCGCTGGCCGCCGCCCACCATGTGGGGGTGTTGCCCGCCGATGCCGCCGCCGCTTTGATGAGCTTTCACAACGTCAAACGGCGTATGGAAGTGCTGGCAACTATCAATGGTGTGACCTTATATGACGATTTTGCCCATCATCCCACCGCCATCGCCACCACCTTGGACGGTTTGCGCAAACAAGTGGCAGGGCAGCGCATCATTGCGATTGTCGAGCCGCGCTCCAATACCATGCGCATGGGGGTGCACACTAAAACGTTAGCTGCTTCGTTAAGCCAAGCCGATTTGGCAATCATTTATCAGCCGGAAACGATGGGCTGGGATTTGACCGCCCTAAAACACTATGCGGATAATATCGAAATTTGCACGTCGCTGGATGACATCATCGCCAAATTACAGGCACAAGCTTGTCATGGCGGCCATTTTGTCCTGATGAGCAACGGAAGTTTCGGGGGTATTTATCAGCGTTTACAGGCTGCGTTACACGCACTTTAAACCCGACACCTTGTGATAATGGAGAGTGAGAGAGAACTGGTATTGACTGGTGGTTCAAAATAGAATAGGGCGCAGATTGAGCGTTCGATTGACATAAGTGTTTAACCCAACTTTGACGGACTTTTAAATGACCGATTATAAATTAACACATCTTAAACAGCTGGAAGCTGAGAGCATTCATATTATCCGTGAAGTGGCAGCTGAATTTGAACGTCCTGTGATGTTGTATTCTATAGGCAAAGATTCTGCGGTCATGTTGCATCTGACCATGAAAGCTTTTTTTCCCGGCAAGCCGCCTTTTCCTTTGCTGCATGTCGATACGACCTGGAAATTTAAGGAAATGATTACTTTCCGTGATCAATGGATTAAAGAATTAGGCTTGGATTTGCTGGTGCATGTCAATGAGGATGGTGTCGAACAAGGCATAGGCCCGTTTAGCCACGGCAGTAAAAAACATACCGATGTGATGAAAACCGAAGGGCTCAAACAAGCTTTGAACAAATACCAGTTTGATGCGGCTTTTGGTGGGGCGCGGCGTGACGAAGAAAAATCGCGCGCCAAAGAGCGGGTGTATTCTTTCCGCGATAAAAACCATACTTGGGATCCCAAAAACCAACGCCCCGAATTATGGAACATCTATAACGGCAAGATCGACAAAGGCGAGAGTATCCGCGTGTTTCCCTTGTCAAACTGGACGGAATTGGACATTTGGCAATACATCCATCTGGAACAGATTCCTATTGTGCCGCTGTATTTTGCGAAAGAACGTCCGGTTGTCGAAAAAGACGGCATGTTGATTATGGTCGATGATGAGCGTATGCCCATAGGCCCTGATGATACAATTGAAATGAAAATGGTGCGTTTTAGGACTTTAGGCTGTTATCCATTGACGGGCGCGGTGGAATCGACCGCCACCACGTTGCCTGAAATTATTCAAGAGATGTTGCTGACCACCACCTCCGAGCGTCAGGGGCGTTTGATTGACCATGACCAATCCGGCTCTATGGAGCAGAAAAAACGCGAAGGGTATTTTTAAGGCGTTTATCGCCTTAGCTTAACTGCGGGAGTCCTCTAAGATGGCACTGAATAAGTTACTGTTGTTTTGCACCCTGCTGGTTTCCGCCAACAGCTATGGCGGCATTTTTAAATGCGCCGATGGGCATGGTCGTGTCGTTTATTCGGACACCGAGTGCGCCACCCGTGCTGACCGCGAACTTGTCAAGACCGTACACGGGCCTATACAAGTGCAGCCGCACACGGACAGCCCTTCCGGGTCGTCTGTTTCGGCGCTGATAGAAAAACTACAGGCCAAAATTAGAGGCTTAAGCAATGGCCCGGCATTAACTTCAGCATTACCTAGCAGTCTCGACTCTGGTGGCTTAGATCCCTCGCAACTTACGCAAATGTTGCAGGCATTACAGGCTT
>JAQTNZ010000570.1 GCA_028713595.1 Methylovulum sp.
AATTATCCGGGTCAGTGGCGGGGCTTCAGGGACACTCTGGCTGCCGCTAAAGCCGATGCTATTGTAGTCAACATAGCTACTACCGAAATTTTCGCTGGCACAATTGCTGGAAATAAGATTGTCGCTCAACGTCACCGCCCCTGTGAGCGCAAAGCTGCGCCCGCACAGGATCTCGGCACCCGGTTCAAGGTTGACGCTGGCCTGGGCAATGATATTGCCCGCGAACAAGCTGTCCGCACCCAATGAAGCGGAGCTGCCAACCTGCCAATAGATACCACTGAGTGAACCGCCGTTGATGACGCTGACGGACGAGTGGTCTAAGGTCGTCAGGGTGCTGCCTATCTGGAAAACGAAATCTGCGTAGGGGTTGCCAAGAAAATCAAGTGTCAAGATACCTGTCAATTGGGCTGAAGTGTCAAAATGATAGACACCCGGCGTCAATGTGAGGCCACCTAGTTGTGAGTCGCTTAAATTATCGCCATGCAGTCCGGCCAGAAAACTGTATGCTGCGGTGGCATCGTTGCGTGCCGCTGAAGATAGCCCGCCCGGCCCGTAGAGCGTACCGCCCGTCACAACACCCGGAGGGAAGCCAGTGATTGAGGACAGTGTTAGCGGGTCGACCCCGACATTTCCCCATATTTCAGTTTGCGGGTTAGGGTCACTATGGGCATTGGTCACTCCTGCATAACCTAATACCGCAAAGCTTTGTGCCGAACCCAAAATGGATGCCGACGAAGCCGAAGGGAAGGCATAAAGTGCACCGATCGCCACCAAGGGCAGTATCGGCAAATAGTTTGTCATTTTCATCAGATTTTCCCGAAGCGGTTGGCGGTATCTATTGCTTAGGATGGGTTATCGACATTCCTTTCAAGACTTAACGGCCACTTAATAGCCGACTCAACATAAATCCTGCCGCCACGGCAATGCCTATCGAAGCAATGGGATTGGTGCGGACATAGCTGTGGCAATTGTCCATTAGACGATGTTCGGCATTTTTCAATTGCTCGCCCTTCTCGCCCAACACTTCAGCGGCTTGGCTGGCGGCGTTGGCTATTTTGTCAACCGCTTCATGGGCGGTGTTCAAGGCGTTATCTATAGTTTCCATAAGGTTTTCCTATTTAATGTAAGTCAATGGTTGGATGTGGCTGGATTTAACAGACCGCCAAGAACACTAGCTGTTAGCATGACCGCTTAATTCTTATTGGTGTTGTATTTTCCTTTGTGGCCTCAACAAGGCCACGCAGACACACCAAAAGTATATCGGGGCTAATAATAAGTGGCTTATTTTTGGCTGCTAAAACTAGATGTCACTATAACTGTAAAAACCAAGCAAAACCGTACGGTAACGCACATATCAACGATCCATAGCCCTGCTCTTCTTGTCAAAGCCACCGAAACCAATTTCATTGGGATGAGTAAGCGGAATACCCGCTAAATGGCATTTTCGGAATATTTAATGTTGTTTAAACATGCCCACCTACAATTTTCGTGGCCTATAAGCAACATCAGTTAGGTAAACCCAACAAATTATTTGCCCAAACCGCCATTTATGTTCGCTAACGCACCGACCAAAGCCAGTGTTAGGCTTAAGCTATGCCTTAAGATTTTTGATAACACCTATTGTCTAATAGCTGTATTTTTATAGCGGTGGCCGGACTCAATTTTCTTTAACAATACCGGTGCTTACAGGTGTCGGGGGTGTGCTCTCGCAGAGTGGACATCAGCCAGAATGATTGCAAAAACTAAGCGCGTTAAACCTGCGTCCTGAATTGGCGGCATCATGACACTTTATATGAACTGCCACTTTTTACTACACCTTAAGGAAATTATTATGTTGAAAAAAAGCTTGCTTACCATCGCCTCACTCACCAGTATAGGCTTTTTGCCGCTTGCACATGCTGCCGACCAACCCGTAGATAACCGTTGGTATCTTGCCCCGTTTGCTACGTTTATCAAAACCGACAGTGACCGTCATGCCGATGATGGCTGGGGCGGAGGTTTAGGGATGGGCAAAATGATCAATAAGCATATTAATCTGGAAATAAAGGGCTTTTTCAATGGGCTTGATCGTGTCAACACCCGTAAAGATTGGGAATTGGCAGGTGGTACAGTCGATTTGCAGTATTTCTTTTCCCGGCAAAGATTGGCCCCTTATGCGGTCATTGCCGCAGGTGGTATGAACACCTACCTCGGAGGCCGTAATGCGATGGGTTTTATTGCTGAAGCAGGTGTGGGCCTTACCTATGAAGTGAGCGATAACTTTCTGCTCCGCAGTGATGTCCGCTACCGCTACGATAACAACCAGACTCGCGTTCAACGCGGCACCACGGAATTTGATGACATGACCGTCAATGTCGGTTTTGTCATCCCGTTTGGCGCCAAACCCACCTATGTCGCCCGGGCCGAAACACCGGTTGCCGATGTGCCTGTGGCAGCGGCCGCCCCGGATTGCAGCACGTTGGATGACGATGGTGACGGTGTCAACAATTGTGTGGACCGTTGCCTTAGAACTCCAGAAAGCAGTGCGGTTGATCATGAAGGTTGCCCAGTTAAGCTAGTGCTCAAAGGCGAACATTTTATGTTTGACTCTGCCG
>JAQTNZ010000571.1 GCA_028713595.1 Methylovulum sp.
CCCGCGAGTGACGTGCCGCACCGTGAAGGCGGTGGCGAAAGTGATGCCATCGTGTTGTTTAGCATCCGCGCCCGTAGCGGTGTCTTGTACGAAATCCTCGATGACGAGTTAAATATCATCGCCGAACTCGCCGTGCAGGACTTTGTAAATTTGTACCAACAACAGCTACAGGGCTAAGGGGGGGGTATGAACCGCTACCTATCGGCGGCGCTCATCGGCGCCGCCCTCGTGTCCGCGACTGGCGTTAATGCCGCCCAACGTGTCGCGGTTTTGGCTTTTGAACTGAACGACATCACCTCATTGCCCAACACACCGCAAGAGCAACGGCGCACCGCCTCCATCCAACCGTTATTGGCGGCGGCGATTAAGCAAAACGGTTACGACATAGCCGCCATCACGCCACAGGCGCAAGCCAGCGCCAACGGCAGTTTTGGCTATCTGTTCCACTTCCATGACCTGGCCGCAAAACTAGGCGCACAAGCCCAAGCCGATTGGGTGATAGTCGGGCAACACAGCAAACCCAGCTTCTTGTTTTCTTACCTGTTGGTGCATGTTGTCAACGTCAAATCCGGCAAACTTGCCGCCAGCTTTGACATAGAGCTTAAAGGCAACCATGAGACGGTTACTGAACATGGGGTCAGGGCATTGGCTAGGAAAATTCAGGGGGTTATTGGGGGGTGATGGGGCGCTGCAAAACATCCTTAGGATTGTGCATGACATAAAACCTGTTGTAGAGACGTTGCAGTGCAACGTCTCTAGCCACTTTTGGGCTGGCATAACCTTCCATGCCAAAGCCGAAATTGACAACGCTAGGGTTGAAGCAATTTAACCCCTATCTTAGCCGGATCATGATGTTATAATCGGATAAGGTGGGGCGAGCCTTTTATTGCCCCACATTGGGTGAAACTGCCAAGGAAAATGACATGCATACTTTTCAAATAAATTCGCATATTAACGAAAACGGCATCCTATCCGTCAACTTGCCTAAAGAATGGGCTGAAAAAGATGTTAACGTCTTATTAGTTTTAGAGTTTTTACATCAGGTACAAGAGACTAAGCCGCAACCGGAAAGCTTGGCGGCGGCTTTTGATTTGCTTGCCCAAATGCCCGGAGATTTCATGACACACCGTCAAGATGATCTGCCGCAAGATCGGGACGTTTGAAGATTGGGGAAACAGTCAAGACGCAGTTATGAGCTATCAGTTCCCTGCCGTACCGTCTCGTTTGGATAGCCAAAAAGGTATTTTATTCAAATTGCTTTTCAGTCGTGTGGAAAGTGTTTGCTAACAAATGGCGCTATGAAAAATAATGGTAAGGATTTAAATCAGCCGGATTTATCATCGGAATCTCCGCCTTTTTCATTGGCGGTATGGCTAAGGTTGGTCAATGACGAACATGCGACCAACCGATGTGCAGCCTTAGAAGACTTGCCGGATGAAGCGGCAGACGATGTTATTGCCGAAGCCATCATAAATGCGCTACGCGATAAGGATGCGCTGGTGCGCGTTTGTGCGGCTGATGCCGCTAGATTGTTAAGGGGGCGAAAAGATACGGCGGACGCGCTTCGCCATCTTATAAAAACCGAGCATGACGAATTGGTGTTGGCCTATGCCTACGCTTCGCTGGGGCGCTACGGAGACGCGCAGGATGTCGCAGTATTTACACAGGCGTTTAGCACTGTCTCCAATACCAGAACCCGCTTAAGCATGATGGGCGGTTTTTGCTTGCTGCTCCGTGAGTTGTATTTGTCCGACATGTATTCTTTGATGAAGGCAAAAGAGACTAATTTGTTCAATGCCGCCGTCCAAGTTTTTCTGCATATCACAGACGATGAGGCCATTCTTGAAAAGGAGTTGCTTGATGGCGTAGACAATCACATTAAGACGCTGACTCTAGAAGAGCTTACCGCCGCTTATGATACCTTTGAACCGTTGATGAAAAAAATTAATGGGAGGCTTGGTAAATCGGGGGTATTTACAGGCTCTAATGATTGTAACAAATAGTCAGATATACTGCGCGTACTTTTGTACAAGAATAATTTCTGCGGGTGGAACTTAATGGCGGTGATTATCTTGATTGGAAAGAATCATAGTCACTTAAATCTTGCCCATAACTGAGATGTCACAAATGACGGATAGAAAAATAGTAATCCAAATACAGCCGGAACTTCTATCGAACCCCAATAAAAAACAATCGATTGAGGCGTTTGTGTCGTTCTTAAATAATCTTTCTTCTGATTGTTGCCATGTCAGTAGTGGCAATGAGAATGGTGCATATTTCAATATTGAAATGGAATCAGAAAACGTTCTGCATTTATGGGAAGAAATTCGAGCTGAGTTCTTGCTTAAAAGAATTGATTCAGTAATTGCTAAAGGTCTTGTCGTTGTGTGTGAAGGTGATAGGGGATGGGATAATTATTTATTACTGTATCACTATGATTCATTGGAGCATGTTGATTCATATTGATAACAATGTACGGAAAGCCGTTAATAAGCATGACGACTTCCAAAATATCCGTCATTATTATCGGCGGATAAGGCGCGTTTGCTTTTTTAGGTGGCGGGTTTGGGTTGGTGTGCTAATTTTTGTTTAAT
>JAQTNZ010000572.1 GCA_028713595.1 Methylovulum sp.
TGTGGCGGTGGGGTTTGGGTGCCGGGCGGGCCGCTGGTGATTGACAATAAGGGCGACGTTGATTTGTTTATCCCCACGGGTAACGGACAAGTGGATCTGCTGCGCCATGATTATGCCAACGCCTTGTTGCACGTCAAGCCGGGGTTAAAATTCGATGCCGCTTGTGATGCCGCGCTTTGCGCCCAGTTTGACCCCAAACATCCTGACACCGCCTGCCTGGCTTCTTGCCAAAACCTCTTTATCCCGCGTCTGGCCGAACACAACGAGCCGTTAAAGCCCCCCTATCATGAATGTGACGACAAAGATTTTTGGGAGTGCTTGGCCTGGATGGATTATGATTTGGGCGGCAATACGCCCGTAAAAGCCACCTTATCGAATGGGCAAACGGTCTTGGTGCAAGCGGGTAAGGATGGCGGCGCTTATTTGATTGATGCCGAGCATTTGGGCAGGCAATATGACCGCTTGCAAATCGCCCCCTTATGCGGTTCGCCAACTGATTTATGTAAACTGAGCTGGGCGGGGATGATTGTCACCCAGCCGGTACAAACCCCCGTGGACGGTGATCCGGTGGTGATTATCCCGGCGTTCAGCGCCGACCAAACCCATTCATCCGGGGTTATCGCCATCAAAATTGTCTTGGAAAACGGCCAGCCCAAATTCAAGCCCTTTTGGACATTCCCCCAATCCGGACACCCCGACGCGTTAAAAATGTTCAGAAGCCACCCCTCTTTTCCGGCGCTGACCTCGCATCTGGGCGATAGCGGCGAGGCGATAGTCTGGATTGTCGATATAGGCACACATGGCATACTGTACGGTATCCGTGCCAAAGACGGGGCCGTGGTCGCCAAGCAAGAATTGCAAGGCACAGGACGGCAATTGTCCATGCCGCTGGTGGACGGTGACAAAATTTATCTGGCTTCAAAAATGCCCGATACGGGCAAGGCGATGATAGAGGGGTACCGGATTGAAAAAGCTGCGGGGGATGAAGGCCGCAGATAACGGTTTAATTTACGCCTCACCCTTTAGGTGTGTAAGTGGATTTTTTGCAGAAAAACCGCCTCGCACCCTACGGTATGCGGGTTACGCGCCAACAAAACCAAAGACGCATTGGCATATTGCTTCTATTAATCAGGAAACCGACAATGATTAACATCGCCATTAACAACGAAAACACCATCAAACTTGCCCAGCGGTTAGGCCATCATCAAAACCTACAAGAGACCATTGAGAAAGCCCTGGAAATGTATGTGCAATACTTGGAGCAACAAGCCATTTGCCAAGAATTTGGCACGGTGGATTTTGCCGAGGATTACGATTATAAAAAACAACGCGGCATACAATGAGCCTGTTGGTTGACACCTGCATTTGGTCTTACGCGCTCCGGCGACATAACAGTTCAGTTAACCCAGATGTACTTAGCTAGAAAATTATTGATGCGTTAAACGGGCTAATTCAACAAAGACAAGTCATTATGCTGGGGGGTATTCGCCAAGAGATACTTTCAGGCATCCAGCATGAAGCCCAATTTGAGCGTATCCGCAAGAAATTGCGGGCGTTTCCTGATTATCCCATTTCGACAGCAGATTATGAAACAGCGGCACAATTTTATAATCGTTGCCGATCTAAGGGCGTTCAAGGGTCAAATACCGACTTTCTCATTTGTGCAATGGCACATTGCCACGATTTTACCGTTTTTACGTTGGACAAGGATTTTTTCCATTTCAAAAAGCACTTGGATTTTAAATTGGATTTAATTGCTTAAAATGTGGCGGTTCAATTGATGGGCGGCAGTCACCGCGATTTGATGATGATAAGGAACGTGCATAAAATAATCTCGGCATAATCATTATCGTGAGGCGATTTCCTCTTTGGAGCTTAGCTATCCAAAAACCGCTATCGATGATAATCATGCCTTATCGCCCCAATCCAAATACTCCTTATAGTTTTCGGATAAACTGGCAATGTCTGGCATATTGAAATAAAAACATAATTCCTTAACTTAATGGCAGTGATTTATGCCCCTGAGATACGCGGTGCGGGAACGGGCCAGCACCCATTAAATGATTGATTTTTAAATAAAATTTATTATCTTAAGGCCATGCCCCACCCGCCCTACAAACAATCCCCATACTGCATAATCAATAAACGGCAGTCAAATAGGGTGTTGGGAAACTGGCTGCTGATAAACACCCGCAAGGCCAAGTCTAAAAATAGGCAAATCACCGCTGTCCGTGCCGCCGCGCCCGTGACCTTATAACGGCTGTGGCGGGTGCAACGCCAGACTGATGCCGTCCACCAGATAATCGGCAACAGCAACATGCCATGCACGGTTTTCCAGCTGGCGATGGTGTAAGTGACGTTGGCGATCCGGTAGTCGGCATAGTACAACACGCCATTGACCAGCAGAAAAAACGGCCAGAACGCCCGCCATAGGCGCAATTCCCCTAGCCACGCGGCTTGCAGGAACAGATACCAGTTTTTGCCGGGCTTTTCTTGCCAGCTTGGCAGCGGTTTGGGCAGGTAAACGTAGACCAGCCCGAACACCGCCGCTAAAAACACGGCGGCTTCCCAGGCGTTAAAAATATGGATA
>JAQTNZ010000573.1 GCA_028713595.1 Methylovulum sp.
GTCGTCGCCATGTTACTGACAGGTTGTTTGACACTGGAAGGTGCGCAAAGGGACATTGACTTTAATGTGCTTTTGGTAATTGCCTGTGCATTTGCTTTGGGGGCATCGGTCGAAAAGGTCGGGCTCGCCGATATGATTGCCAAAGAGGCGTTATCCGTAGCGGCCAATGACCCTTGGCTTTTGTTGGTGATCGTCTATGTAACAACCGTATTGGTGACCGAAGTCATCACCAATAATGCGGCGGCCATTCTCATGTTCCCTATAGCACTGAGTAGCGCCCATGCGTTAAATGTGAGTGAGTTACCGTTTTCTGTGGCAATTATGATCGCCGCTTCCGCCAGTTTTATGACCCCGATCGGTTACCAGACCAACCTAATGGTTTACGGGCCGGGCGGTTATCATTTTGGAGATTATTTTAGGTTGGGCTTACCATTGACGTTATTGGAAGGGGCGGTGGCATTGTGGATTATTCCGATTGTCTGGCCGTTTTAAAGCCATAGGGCCGGCACGATGAAGTCAGCAACGCTTCGGATTGAATTTATGGGGTATATCCGGTTGCAATGCCCCAATTTTTGGAGTCAACTAACTAAACCGAGTGAATCAAAACAGCTTCCGTATTTTCCTAAGTTGACAAATAAAGACAACTGGTCGTATTATTCCAATGGTTAAAATCCCACAAAAACATATAAACCGTGAAAATTTGTTAAACAAGGGCGTGGCTTTGTTGACTCAACAGGGCTACCACGGCACGGGGTTGAAAGAAATCCTTGATGCCGTGCAGATCCCAAAAGGCTCCTTTTACAATTATTTTGCCAGCAAGGAAGAATTTTGCGCGGCAGTGGTGGAACATTACATCAATCCGTTTATTGACCAGCTTAACGGACATTTGCAAAATCCAGATATGGATGCCTTAAGTGCGCTGACGCACTATTTTTCTGAACTAATTGCTGAACTGGAAAAAGCCGAATTTAAAGGTGGTTGCCTGCTCGGCAACTTGATGGGTGAAATTGGCGGCACCAGTGACTTGTGCCGGGAAGCCTTGCAATTGGCGGTCAACCGATACCGTGACTTATTGCAGGCAGGGCTGGAAAAAGCCCAGCAGCAAGGCACCGTGAGGACAGACAAGTCCGCGCAAGCTATGGCAGATTTATTGGCCAACGCCTGGCAAGGGGCGTTGCTCAGAATGAAAATCGAACACTCTTCAGCACCCCTGAAACAATGTTGCGATGAACTAATAGGCGATTTTTTTAAAGCCTAACCCTTCTTGACTTAAAACAAGGCAACCCACCATTACAAGAGACATCTTTCCTAAATGTTGCCATATCTCAGGTTAACCAGTGCGGCCACCGAGTTCCATGTCAGGGAGTAGTTTTTGTGTTTGCCTCGGTAAACGTCCTTGACAATCCTGAAAATCTTGCAGCGGCGGTTGACATGCTCAATAAAAACGCGCCGTTTTGAAAGGGCTTTGTTATGGGCTTTGTCCTCCGCCGAAAGCGGCTTGCCTTTTTGTTTCTTGATGGGCAATAACGAATTTTGGTGGATGCCGTGCATCCCTTGGTATCCCGAATCCGCCAATACCCTGGGGCATAAACAGCAGGGCTTCGGGGTGCAGCAACAGGCGGCAACCCTTGAAGACAGAAAAGTCATGTTGACTGCCTTTGCCGACCACGACCGGGAGGATGGAGAGCGTCAACGCGCAAATGATGAGTTGCGCCTTAACCGTGTGGCTTTTTTTTTTCCCAGAGTAGAAGTCTTTTTGGCCTTTTACGGGGCATTCGATGCGCTGTTCCGACGCGTCGATACCCTCTGGGGCATAAATGATCAGGGTGGCGGACGGCCCCTCTTCCAGCAATGCCTTACGGTTGGGGAGTTTTTCAATTTTTGCCAACATCCTGGCCGTGCGCGAATACACCTTATGGCAATACGACTCGCTGATACCAAAAACCGCCCCCAAATTTATTAGGGTCGGATAGTGGCGGAGGTAATAGAGGGTCAGCAGCAGGCGGTCTTCCGTGGTCAGTTTGGAGTCTTTCCGGCCCCGCCTTGTCAGCGGGCTGAGGGCTTTTTGTTCGCCGATGTAAGCGCTCAGCTTGTCCTTGAGGTGTTGGAAATCTTCCTTCGACAACCCGACAAGGCGTTTGTACTCTTCGGGATTGTCGGTGGGTAACTGGGCATACGGTTTCATGGCTTTTTGGCGGTTCAGGATAAAGCTTGGTATTTTAACCTGTCAACGTTTATATAGTCAGCAACATTTAGGAAAGATGTCTATTGAAGCCTCGGGTATCATTTCAACTGACGGCTTAATGATCGCTTCGGCCCTACCCGTAACAATGGATGAAGACCGGGTAGGTGCCATGAGTGCAGCGATGTTGTCATTGGGCGACAGGACCGCCCAAGAATTGGCAAGAGGGGGTTTAGAGCAAGTGCTGATCAAAGGCATTCAGGGCTACGTCCTTATGACTTATGCGGGTGCGGAGTCGGTGCTGACGGTTTTGGCAAAACCTAACGCTAAACTAGGCTTGATTTTTCTTGATGTAAAACGAGCGGCAATTATTATTGCTGACATGTTGTAATTCAGAAGGGAATAAC
>JAQTNZ010000574.1 GCA_028713595.1 Methylovulum sp.
CCCGCGTCTGATGGCGGTGCAAATTGATGAAGCGGATGGGGCCATGTTGCGGCGCAAAATCGAAGCCTTAGGGGTTACGGTGCATACCGGCAAAAACACCAGCCAGATTATTGACGGCGAGACGTGCGTCAATAAAATGTGTTTTGCCGATGGCGAAGAGCTGGAGACGGATGTGGTGCTGTTTTCGGCGGGGATTCGCCCGCGTGATGACTTGGCCCGCAGTTGTGGTTTGGAGCTAGGCCAACGCGGCGGCATTGTCATTGACAACCAATGTAAAACCTCCGACCCTGACATTTATGCCATTGGCGAATGCGCCTTGTGGAACGGCATGATTTTTGGGCTGGTAGCCCCCGGTTACGCGATGGCGCGGACGGTCATTGCCGATTTGACCGGTGCTGCGGGCAGTTTCACGGGTGCGGATATGAGCACCAAACTGAAACTAATGGGCGTGGATGTCGCCAGTATCGGTGATGCCCATGCCAAAACCCAAGGGGCAATGGTGTTTACCTACCAAAACGGGGCCAGCGAAGTGTATAAACGGCTGGTTGTCAGTGAGGACAAAAAACGCCTGTTAGGGGCGGTTCTGGTCGGTGATGCCGCCGAATACGGCACGCTGTTGCAATATTGCCAAAATGGCATCGAATTGCCGGAAAACCCCGATGCCTTAATCTTGCCACGCCGCGACGATGAGGCCGCCCCCGGTTTAGGCCCCGATGCCCTGCCCGCTTCGGCGCAAATCTGTTCATGTTACGAAGTCAGCAAAGGCGCCATTTGCTCGGCGATTGCCGCTGGCTGCACCACCGTCAACGCCTTGAAAGCCGAAACCAAAGC
Organism: Methylovulum sp.; assembly: GCA_028713595.1. GTDB lineage: Bacteria > Pseudomonadota > Gammaproteobacteria > Methylococcales > Methylomonadaceae > Methylovulum. The sequence goes on from JAQTNZ010000574.1 coordinate 832, forward strand.
CGGAACAGGCTGTGGCGGGTGCGTACCCCTGTTAAAGTCGGTGCTGAACTGTGAATTGGCCAAACAAGGTTATGAGGTCAACACCGATTTATGTGAGCATTTCGCCTATACGCGCCAGGATTTGTATAACGTGATTATGGTCGAGGGCATTAAGACCTTCGGGGAGTTGCTCGCCAAGCACGGTAAAGGTGCTGGCTGTGAAATTTGCAAACCGGCGGTTGCCTCCATCTTGGCTTCCTATTGGAACGATTATGTCCTGAAAACTGAACATTTGGGCTTGCAAGACACTAACGACACCTTTCTCGCCAATATGCAAAAAGACGGCACTTACTCGGTCGTACCCCGCATTCCGGGCGGTGAAATCAGCCCCGATATGCTGATTGTTCTGGGGCAAGTCGGCAAAAAATATAAGCTGTACACCAAAATCACTGGCGGCCAGCGCGTGGACTTGTTTGGGGCCAGGGTTGAACAATTGCCGGCCATCTGGAAAGAGCTGGTTGATGCCGGTTTTGAATCCGGCCATGCTTACGGCAAATCCCTACGCACGGTGAAATCTTGTGTCGGCAGCACCTGGTGCCGTTATGGCGTGGATGACAGTGTCGGCTTGGCGATTGAGCTGGAAAACCGTTACAAAGGCTTGCGCTCACCGCACAAGATCAAGTTTGCCGTATCCGGTTGCACCCGCGAATGTGCGGAAGCCCAAGGCAAAGATGTCGGCGTGATCGCCACCGAAAACGGCTGGAGCTTGTATGTCTGCGGCAACGGCGGCATGAAGCCCCGCCATGCCGATTTGTTCGCCACTGGCTTGGATAAGCAAACCTTAATCCAATACATCGACCGCTTCTTGATCTTTTATGTGCGCACCGCCGACCGTTTGCAACGCACTTCGGTATGGATGGAAAACATGGAAGGTGGCTTGGCGTATTTAAAATCGGTGGTGATTGATGACAAGCTTGGCCTGTGTGGCGAGCTGGAGCAACAAATGGCGCATGTCGTCAATACTTACCAATGTGAATGGAAAACCACCATTGAAGATGAAAACAAGCTGAAACGCTTCCGGCACTTTATCAACAGCGACCAAGCTGACGACAATGTGGTGTTTGTTGAGGAACGCGGACAAATCCGCCCTGCCAACGGCGAAGAACGTAAACACTTTAAAATGCTGGAGGTGGCGTGATGGTTTGGTTTGATGTCTGTGCGGCGGCTGATTTGCAGCCGGATTCTGGCGTGTGCGCCCTGGTGCAAGGCCAGCAAATCGCCCTTTTTTACCTGACCGCCACCGAGTCCGTGTACGCGGTGCATAATTTTGACCCGTTCGGGCAAGCCAACGTGCTGGCACGCGGCCTGATCGGTGATTTGGACGGGCAGCCGATGGTTGCCTCGCCTTTATACAAACACCATTTTAACCTCAAAACCGGCGTGTGCCTGGAAGATGGCGGGGTACACATCCCTGTGTATCCGGTGCGGGTGGACAATGCGCGGGTTTATGTCGGGATGCCGGAGCTGTCATGAGCGACTATCACTATTACATCGCCGATGTGTTTACCCGGCAAATTTTTAACGGGGCGCAAATCGCCGTGTTCCCCTACGCCGAAGCGCTGTCCCGGCAACAGATGCAAAAAGTCGCCAGCGAGCTGAACCTGTCGGAAACCGTGTTCGTCAAAAAGCATGACAAACGCACCGGCAGACGGGTGATGCGGGTGTTTTCGCCGCAACGGGAAATTGACTTTGCCGGACACCCGATTATCGCCAC
>JAQTNZ010000575.1 GCA_028713595.1 Methylovulum sp.
GGACTCACGCTATTTTTCTTTGGGCAGCATCAAGGCCGGTGTCCCTGAGTTGGCGGAAGGGCATATACCGAATATGCCCAAAATGCAGGAGCAGTTGGCCGCCCTGGACAGCCAAAGCAATGACCGGAAAATAACGCCGATTTTACGTCCTGGCGACACGCCGGGGACGTTGGACGTGGATTTGAAAGTCAAGGATGATTTGCCTTTGCATGGCAGTGTCGCCCTTAATGGCCGCAACACCTCGTCAACCAGCTTGCTACGGTTGGTGTCCAGCGTCCGTTACGACAATTTGTGGCAAAAATTCCATAGCGCTTCATTAACGTATCAGGTTTCGCCCGAAAAAAGCGATGAGGTTGAAGTGGTGGTCGGCACTTACACCATGCCCTTGTTTGACAATTCCGCCAAATTGGCTTTGTATGCGGTCAGTTCTTCATCGAATGCCCAGATAGCCAGTGGCGGGGCGTTGTCGGTGGTCGGTATCGGGGAGATTTACGGGGCGCGGCTGATAAAGCCCTTCAAGAGCATTAAAAATTATTCGCATTCGATGGTGGCAGGGGTCGATTATAAAAGCTTTAAGGAAGACTTGGCGCTAATCAGTGCGGACACCATCAGGACTCCCATCAGTTATTTGCCTTTCACCTTGCAGTATAACTCGTCATTAAAAGGTGAAAAATCGCTCACCTCGTTTAATTTAGGGGCCAATTTCTCGGTGCGGGGCTTAGGCAACAGCCAATCCGAATTTGAAAATAAGCGCCTTTATGCCCAGTCTAACTATGTGGCATTGATCGGTGGCTTAAATTTCACCCATGAGTTGCCTTACGGTATGGAATTTTTCAGCCGCTTTTCCGGGCAGTTGGCCGACTCGCCACTGATCAGTAACGAGCAGTTTTCCATGGGCGGGATGCAGAGCATACGCGGTTATTTTGAGACCCAAGCCTTAATGGATAGCGGGATGGTCGGTTCGATGGAATGGCGCTCACCCCGCCTAGTATCCGCCAAGTATGATTATATCAACAAATTACAGGCCTTGGTGTTTCTGGATGGCGGTAAGGGCTGGTCGCAACGGGTATTGCCCGGCAATGCCGCCACCAATGAATTGGCAAGTACGGGGGTGGGCACGCGCATCCAATTGTTCAAGCATTTTGTCGGTGTCCTCGACATAGGGTTTCCTTTAATTGACCTTAAGCCCGTGCATCAGGGCGACCCTAAAGTGCATTTTAATATTGCAACGGAATTTTAACAGTTGGCTAGGCTTGACGTTTCCCCCCGTCAGGTTGTTAGGCAACTTTGGCCCCCACTTAAGCCATTCGTGTTGAGCGTGTCGAACGTCGGTGGTGAGCATGTCGAACCACGAATGGCTTAAGTGGGGGCCCGACAATTTTTAATGCTATCTGTAAAGATAGGCATCATATTTATGGCAAGCAGGCGTAACCATGGCTAAAAGACTGAAAGTGGCTCCAGAAAACCCAATACCTACCTTTAAATTACGGCCATTGCCCGCCTGCATCCGCATGGCGGTGGCGAGTGGGGTGTTGATGGGGGCGGTGACACCTGCCGCCCAAGCGGAGTTGCCGATACCCGCCCAAGTTTTGAATTCAATGGGGATTAATGAAAGCCTCCATTACCATGGCGACACCTTACAGATTGACCAGTCAACGCAAAACGCCATTTATAACTGGCAAGAATATAATGTCGGTGTCCATAACAAGGTTGAGTATAACCAGCCGAACAGCAGCTCGATAGCCCTGAATAAGATTTTACAAGACAGCCCTAGCCAAATCCTGGGTGAAATCACTTCTAACGGGCAAGTTTACCTTTATAACCAAAATGGCTTTGTGTTCGGCAAGGACTCTGTGGTTGATGTCAACACCTTGGTGGCCTCATCACTGAAAATCTCCGATGATGTCCTGACGGCGGGCCTGACCCAGCAAAGCACCGCCGCCCTTAACAAACCGGCCTTAGGTGATGACAGCACTAAGGCCGGTTCAGCCATTATCATTGAGCAAGGCGCGAAAATCACCGCCACCGGCGATGCCAACAATGATGGCTTGGTCATTATGGCCGCCCCTACGGTCACCAATAACGGCTCCATCGCCACCAATGAGTTTGGGCAGGTGATTTTGGTCGCCAGCCAAGACAAGGTTTATTTGCAACCCTCGCAAAACAGCCAATTTAAAGGTTTGCTGGTTGAAGTCGATACCGGTGGTAAAGTGACCAACGCCGGTGACATCTTGACCCGCCAAGGCAACATTACCTTGGAAGGCTTTGCGGTCAACCAGGGCGGTGCGCTGACCGCCACCACCTCGGTCAACGTCAATGGTTCCATCCGTTTGTTGGCCCAAGAAAAGCACGGCATTAACTCCACTAAATTGTATGCCACCAGCACCACCCGTGATGCCGATAGGGGGGATGGTTTGGGCACTAAATCTTCGGTCACTTTTGGTGAGGGCAGCGTCACGCAAATCGTTGCCGATACGGTATCGACCGACACGGCGATTGACGGCAAAGCCCAAGTCCAATCCTATATGGAAGTGGTCGCCGACCAGATAGAGCTGAAAAGCCATGCGGACATTGT
>JAQTNZ010000576.1 GCA_028713595.1 Methylovulum sp.
CTAAAGTCGTGGGTAAGGTCAGTTTTGCCCGTGGCAGCAATGCCGCCCAACAACCGGGCACCACGCCGAGGCTTTTGGGGCAAGATGCCGAAATTTTTCTGGGCGACAATATCCAGACCACCGAGCGTAGCTTTGTCATCATCACCTTTAACGATGGCGCCAAAGTCACCGTGCGCCCGAACAGCAGCTTTAGTGTTGACCAGTACGAAGGGCAACAAACCGCCCACCCGCAGGCGCAATTGTCCTTACATGAAGGGGCTATCGAAGCCGATACCGGCGCGATTGCTAAACAAGCCCCTGATAGCTTCCGAATAAAAACCCCACTGGCAACCGTCAAAGCGCAAGAAGCGCGCTATTCGGTCAAGATCTGTGGCGAGGGTTGCCAACAAGAAAGCAAAGCCGCACAAACCGCCCAAGAGCAGGCGGAGCAAGCTATCGTTGCGCGTATCGTAGACATTAAAGGCCACGTCAACGCCAAAAGCCTGCAAAAGTCAGGTGCGCCGGAACGTCCGCTCACCTTAGGCGCACCCTTATACAACACCGACCATTTGCATAGCCAAGCCAATAGTTACGCGCTGATGGTGTTTCGGGACGGGGAAAAGATCACCTTACAGCCTAGCAGTGAAATGGCGATTGCCGATTACAGTTACCAGCGTCCGGGGCAACCCGACCACGCCTTATTCCGTTTGGCCGTGGGCGGGCTTAGGGCTTTGACGGGCAGTATCGGCAAAACCAACAAATCCGCCTATGCCATTGACACACCGGTAGGCACGATAGGTATCCGTGGCACCGGCTTTGACCTGACCTGTGTCGGCTCATGTGTCAATGACCTTACCGTTTACCCCGATGAACTCCAAGCCGGACGCGCCGAAGGGTTATACAGCCATGTCTGGCAAGGGCAGATTGTCTTTAAAAATAGCCAAGGCGAGTATTTGTTGGCCGTGCCGGAAAATGCTTATCTGGCTAGCGACCATGCCGAACTTTGGAAGCTGCCGCAATTGCCCGTGACCCTACCCGACACTATAACGCCCAGACCCGATAAAGACCGCCATACCCCCGACAAAGTGTTTATGAAACAGCCTTTGCAAACCGCCTTGGCGGGCGTTTATGTCAGCGTCCATGAAGGGCAGGCCAACGTCGGGGAAAAGACTGGAAAAGCGGACGTGCACTATGTCAACGTGGCGAAAAACGGGATGGCTTATGTCAGTCCGCAATACCATATTGCCCTCTTGACCGAGCAACCGCTATTTCAGGCCGATGAGCTGTTGTTGGTGGAAGCCGGCCTGCCTAGCCAAGACACTACCAATGTGGACATGACGGTGGATGGCTGTGACCAGTAACGGCCCTTTGCCCAACACCTTAAAGAACGTATATTTCAAACGGTCAAGTTTTTATTTTTTGGAGCGCGGGCATCCTGCCCGCTGGTTCACTGCCCTTAAGTTAAGGAATTATTTTTAAAAATCATACTGTTAATAAGCACACACTCGTTCCCACACGCCGTGTGGAAACGAGAATGCTTCCTTTATATTATTGAAATTACAGGCACAAATCCTTAACTTAAGGGCAGTGACCCGCTGGTTGCGGTCAAGATGACCGCGCTCCAAAAAACGAAAACTTGACCGCTTAGAGTATATTTATGAAATTACCCCCCCCCTATCACTTGTGGCGAGCAGTGCTGGTCGGTGTCTGTTGTTTCGGCCCTGCAAGCTGGGCGGCAACCCCGCCCACCATCCGTTTTATGGTCAAACAGTTTAGCATTGAAGGCGCCGCCCCCTTGGCGGACAAGGCCATCCAAGCCTATTTCCTGCCCTTACAAAAACGCCAATACACGCTTAAAGAATTGCAAGGGGTCAGCAAAGGCTTAGAAACGCTGTTGCACGATGGCGGCTATCCCTTTTATAGGGTCATCCTGCCGCCGCAAACCTTGACCGCTGGGGAAGTCAAGTTTCTGGTAAAACCCATCCTGTTAGGGGATGTGGGCGTACAAGGCAACCAGTATTTCAGCACTGGTAACATTATCGCCAGCGTGCCCGGCTTACACAAGGGCGAGCCATTGGACACCAACGATGTCTCACAAGCCCTCAGGGTCGCCAACAAACACCCCTCAAAACAACTGCAAGTGACTTTTAAATCCAGCAACAAAGCCGAGCAAGTCGATGCCAATATTAAGGTTAAGGAACAGCACCCCTATCAGGCGACTTTGAGCATGAACACCGTCGGCACCAAAAGCACCGGCAATTTTCGCATGATCGGGGCCGTGCAACACAGCAATGTCTGGGGCTTGGATCATATTTTTAATGCCAGCTACACCACCTCGCCCGACCATGCCGACACCGTCAAACAATACGGCGGCAGCTATAGTCTGCCGCTATATGCCTTAAAAGGCTGGTTGAGTGCCTATTACGCCTACTCCAACGTCAACGCTGGCACAATTGCCAATGACTTGACCGTGACCGGATCAGGGGAAATGTACGGCTTGCATTATCAGCAATTTTTGCCGAAATGGGGTAATTATGAACAATGGCTGGATATAGGGCTAGATAACCGCGCCGTTATCAGCGACATCCGCTT
>JAQTNZ010000577.1 GCA_028713595.1 Methylovulum sp.
ATGGCCAATGCGGCAGGCGGCACTAGCCAACGGTTAAAGCCCCCGTCAGCGATAATACGTTTTTTGTCCAAAAAAGGATAAGGCTTATCAGTCATAGTGTGGGTGTTTTGTTAAATGGAAATGGGTGCTGATAGTTTATGACAATCAGGCGATTATTGGAAAAAAGGAGCGGGGGTTTTTAGCTTAGGAAAAGGGCGGGCGCTGGATATTTGTCGATACCGGGCTTCCCATTATAATGGGGTAAGCAATGGCGGTGGGGCTGCTGAGGCATAAAAACGCCGGACAAAAAAAAGCGCATTAAACCGACGACAGGAGTAATGCGCAGTGCTTAACAAAGCAAATTTATCACGAGGAGGAGGTAAAACACGCCGATGAATGCGTACAATATACCAAGCATTAATAATGCCAACTAGTGTGGATTGCATATATTAATTTAATTATTTGATAATTAACGTATTTTTTTCTAATGTACCATAAAGGCAAATAATTGTGGTTTTTTGTGATTGCACCGAAGATAGGCAATCGATTAAACAATCGCCCATTATTGGGTGGAAAGCTACAAAAACAGTGGACAATCGTTGTCATGGCCATTGGTGCGCCTTATTGGTGCAAAATAGCGGCATTAGAATGGCTGCGATTGGTTGGTTAGGGAGGAGGGCGATGACAAAACAACGGTTTTTGTCTGTTATCGCCTTCATCTATAGAAAATAACCGTTTGGCCGGGTTTATGAATTATGGCTATATCAGTATTCTGGTATAGCGTTTGCTTAAAGATTGACGTATAAAGTGACCGCACTGCTGTGGATTTACCCACAGCACCGTTATCGGCTTCTTTAAAGGGTGTCCTCAAGTGCAAAGCCGTGCAGGCCTAGGCGGCAGGCCTTAATGACCCATACTTTTTGATTACCACCCCAATACAGGCAATAGGAAGAATCATCATGACAATTCGAGTGGCCATCAGTCACAAAACCAAATACTGCTTTGATCGGGCCGTATCTTTGTCGCCGCATGTGTTTCGTTTGCGTCCTGCGGTACACAGCCGGACACCGATTATAGGTTATAGCCTGAATATCGAGCCTAAAGAGCATTTTATCAATTGGCAACAAGACCCGTTCGGCAATATCTTGGCGCGGGTGGTGTTCCCTGACAAATGCCGATACCTCAGTGTCGAGGTGGAGGTCGTTGCTGATATGACGGTTATTAACCCTTTTGATTTTTTCGTTGAGGAGTATGCGGAGAAATTTCCGTTTAAGTATGAGGAACAGTTGCTTAAAGAATTGCAGCCGTATCTTGAAGTGACTGAAGACGGGCCGTTGCTGAACCAATGGCTGGAAGATTTTGATTTGACCCCGCGCAACATCAACGATTTTCTGGTTGATGTCAACCGTAAGCTGTACGGTGACATCAGTTATAATATCCGTATGGAGGTGGGCATCCAAAGCTGTGAGGAGTCGTTGACCAAACGCAGCGGCTCTTGCCGTGATTCGGCGTGGTTGTTGGTGCAACTATTACGGCATTTGGGTTTGGCGGCACGGTTTGTCTCCGGTTATCTGATCCAACTGACCGCTGACATTAAATCTTTAGATGGCCCGTCCGGCCCTGAAGAGGATTTCACCGACTTGCACGCTTGGACGGAAGTCTATGTGCCAGGGGCAGGCTGGATAGGCCTTGATCCAACGTCCGGTCTGTTGGCGGGTGAGGGACATATCCCACTGGCCTGTACCCCCCATCCGGCCAGCGCCGCGCCCGTAACAGGTGCGACCGATAAGTGCGAAGTGGAATTTGAGTTTAGCAACTCGGTGGATCGCCTTTACGAAGACCCGCGTGTCACCAAGCCTTATACCGATGAGCAATGGTTTTATATTGACGCGCTAGGCGAACAAGTTGACCGGCAATTTCTTGATGACGATGTCAAGTTGACTATGGGTGGCGAGCCGACCTTTGTATCGGTGGATGATATGGAGGGCGGCGAATGGAACACGCTCGCTGATGGTGCACATAAGCGCGAACGCGCACAAGAATTGACCAAGCGGTTGCGTGATGTTTTCGCTAAAGGCGCGTTGCTGCATTATGGGCAGGGCAAATGGTATCCGGGCGAGCCGATACCGCGTTGGCAATACGGGATTTTCTGGCGTAAGGACGGTGTGCCCTTTTGGCGCAACCCCGACTTGCTCGCCGACATTAATAAAGATTATAAGCACACTGTCAAACACGCCGAGCAGTTTGCCAGGCAAGTCAGCCGGCACTTAGGTGTCAAATCCGGTTATATCTGCGCGGCGTTTGAAGACAATTTTTATTATTTGTGGCAAGAAGGCAATTTGCCGCAAAACGTCAACCCGCTCAAATATGATCTGAAAGATTCAATTGAACGCAAGACCATCACCAAAGTCCTGGATGCGGATTTAAGCGTACCTGTGGGTTTTTCCTTGCCGCTAAAATGGAATTGGTATGCACAAACGTGGCAAAGCGGGCCGTGGGATTTTCGGCGCGGCAATATGTTCCTGATTCCGGGCAATTCGCCTATGGGGATGCGGATGCCGCTCAATAGCCTGCCTTG
>JAQTNZ010000578.1 GCA_028713595.1 Methylovulum sp.
GGAATCTCCAGACGGCGGATTTGCAGTTCTGCGCTGGTGGGCAAACGCCGCTGTCCAGTAACCAGCAACTGGCCGTTTTCCAATCGGGCGACCACATGCTCAGGGGCGACACCGGGCAAGGCGATGGTGACGATAAGTTCGCTATCGGTTTCGTAAATATCGGCTGGAGGCTCCCATGTTGGCCGCCGAGCATCCATGACGGCAGGCCTAAAAAATTGCCGGTGCAGCCGATCAGCCTTATCCAATAGTTCACAAGCCTCCGACCACATCCACACTTCAAGATCACGCATAAAAATTAGCCCCATGCTTTCCGTTAACTGATTGACCAAGCCCACCATCATACCCGACACCTTTAGCTAGCCCCCCATCGTCACCCTTGCGGTAAGTGCCACCTGATTTTTACCCGAACAGCTTGGAGTTTTTACTGTTCCTAAAAATCAATGGTTTTTCTTCAATCGCCAAGGCTGCCTGTTTGGCTGATTTTATCGCGTCCTGCACCACGCCGTGCCGGTCGGATTTGCTGCATACCGGATCGGTATTGTACATATCCCCCGTCAGCAAATACGCTTGGCAACGGCAACCGCCGAAGTCTTTGGCCTTCTCGTCACAACTGCGGCAAGGCTCCTTCATCCATTCAAATCCCCGGAAAAAATTAAAGGCTTTTGATTCATACCAGATATCGGCAATGCTGTAATCGTTGACATTAGGGCAATCCAGCCCGGGAAGTTCACGCGCCGAATGGCAAGGCAAGGCCACCCCATCAGGGGCGACGGTCAAGAAGGTGGTTCCCCAACCGTTCATACAGGCTTTGGGACGGTCTTCGTAAAAATCCGGCACGACATAATAGATTTTCATCTTGCCAGCCACGGTTTCCTTAAATGCTTGGGCAATGGCTTCGGCTTGTCCAAACTGCTCTTTGGTCGGCAACAATAAGTCCCGGTTGACATGCGCCCAACCATAATACTGGGTGTTGGCAAGCTCCAGATAATCCGCACCCAGCTCTTGGGCCATAGCCAAAATGTCCGGCATTTGGTGGATGTTTTCCCGATGGATCACCACACACAACACCATCGGGTAGCCATGCTTTTTGACCAGATGCGCGACTTCTTTTTTATGTGCAAACGAGGCAGTACCTGCAATATGGTCGTTAAGCTCTTGGCTGCTGGCTTGGATGCTGACTTGGATATGGTCTAGCCCCGCCTCCTTAAGCTGGATGATTTTTTCCTCGGTCATGCCATAACCTGAGGTGATAAGATTGGAATAATAGCCCAAATCCCGTGCGTGCTTGACCAATTCCGGCAAATCGGGGCGGGTCAGCGGTTCGCCACCCGAAAAGCCCAATTGCACCGCGCCCAATTTCCGCGCCTGTTCCAGCACCCGTTGCCAGTCATCCGTGCTTAACTCCGCCTTATAACTTGCATAGTCCAAGGGATTGGAACAATAAGGGCATTGCAAGGGGCAGGCGTAAGTCAGCTCGGCCAGTAACCAGCGCGGCGGTGTGGGCTTAGTTAAATTATTGTTGTATCCAGCCATTGTTTAAGGCGACCTCCAAAAAAGCGGAAATATCATTGTGCAAACCGGACGTGGCGAATTTCTGCTCCAAATCACCGACAATATCAGTAAGCGTATGTACGCCATCACAACACTTTAAGATTTCCGCCGAACTTTGGTTAAGCTCGACCATGCCCTCAGGATACAGGATGACGAATTTTTGCTGGGCTTCTTCCCATTGCAAGCGATGGGTACGGGAGATCGAAAGGGGCAATTGCGGATTTAGGGTCATAGTCAGTATATGGGTTAAGTGATGCCGTTTTTAACGGCCCGATTAGGGACGGGCGTAATTTTAGCAAAATCACCGGCTTTTATAAGCGGTAGTTTTTGCCATTTGCAAAATAGCCGGAGATTAGGCACCTATAAATAGGGCTTAGTTCATTTATTATGGCTAAGGCCTTGGCAATCTGGTATCACAATTGCTCAGTATATCTATCCTAAATAAAATTCTATTAAAAACAAAGAGCTTACCTTACCACGCCTCCCAACTGCGGCATATCCCATAGTCACTGTGTGATATGCCACAATTATTAGCCGGACGGCCTCATAAAATGGCTGGGCTTGGGTGGCTGGCAAGTGCTTTAACACAGGAAAATTGGCAATGACCAAACACGAACTGATCAAAACTCTGGCCGAAAAATGTCCACATCTAAGCAAAAAAGCGGTCGAGCAATCCGTCAACTGTATACTTAACCGGATCGCCGAAGCCCTAGCGGCAAAAGAGCGGGTAGAAATCCGCAATTTTGGCGTATTTTCAGTCCATTATCGCATTTCCCGCAAAGGCCGCGATTTTATCTCCGGCCAATCCCTGCATGTGCCGCCCAGATATGCCGCGCATTTTAAGGCGGGCAAAGAGCTGCGGCAACGGATCGCCACTTCGGGAAAAGGCTTCGGGTCGACTTAGGAATGAGGTTAATATCCTACAAAAACAAAGTGTTACCACCTCACAAGTTTATTTTTACACAATCTTTATACATCC
>JAQTNZ010000579.1 GCA_028713595.1 Methylovulum sp.
ACTTCATCCCAATGGACGAACTCGCCAGCGAATGGGACACGATTGTTTACACCGAACACGAACAAATCGTCACCGATGCCTTAAAAATTATCCTGCCTGATTATGAGCATCTGGTGTTTGTGGAAAATGAACGCTCCGGCACGGCAGCAAAATCACGGCGTATCGCCAAAGTCAAATTAGCCAACCAGCCCCGTCCTGTGCCACTCAAAAGCTTAGGTGATGGCATGGTCAGGATATTACAAATCGCCATTAAATTGGTGTCTGCCCAAGGCGGTTTTTTGCTGATTGATGAATTTGAAAACGGCCTGCATTACAGCTCCCAAGAAAAAATCTGGTCATGGCTGTTTACTATGGCGGAGCGGCTGGACATTCAAGTATTCGCCACCACTCATAACTGGGATTGTATAGAAAGTTTTGCCACTGTCGCCCTTCAACACCCTGACCAGCAAGGCCTGATATTCCGCATGGGTAAAAGTGTCCGCACCAGCGATTTTGGCAAAGTGATCGCCACCGTTTTCAGTGGCGAAGATTTGGCGGCCATTACCCAAGCTAATATGGAAGTGCGCTGATGGCCGTTGAAAAACAGTTACTGTTAGTTGTTGAAGGTGAAACCGATGAAATGTTTTTTACCGATCTGTGTCGCCAATGGCAGCTTCATCCCCACATTCAGGTCGCACCGCCGAAAGTGATAGAAGGAAAAAAGAATAGCAAGCAAGGTGTTTATAATATTTTGCCTATGCTGTTAGAACAGCTCAACGATGGTAATCTTAAACGATTAGCAGTGATTGTCGATGCAGACTATCAATCAGTCAATTCTGCTGATGGCTTTAACAACACACTCAGCAAAGTGACGGAGATTGTCACGCTTTATGGCTTTGCCCTCAAATCAGATCAGCAAAGTCCACCATGCGGCTTAATTTTTCAACATGACGATGGCCTCTCTGACTTCGGCCTATGGATTATGCCCAATAATCAAGATGAAGGCATGTTGGAAGATTTTCTCAAAACCTGCATTTATCGCCATGAGCAACCGTATTTTAATCATGCAGCACAAGCGATTGCCAAGCTTCCCGATCCTAAGTTTAAAACCCACCACAATAGTAAGGCCGAGATTGCCACTTGGTTGGCTTGGCAGAAAAAACCCGGCCACGGTTTGTATGCTTCGGTAAATGATGATTTGTTGGATAAAGACAATGCCCTATTTCAGCAACTGGGCGCATGGCTACGCCATATTTACTCATCAGCCACCCCAACCTATGAATGACCGCTTAGATAGCCTAAAACTCTAGCCCATGCCCAATCCCCTCCCTTTTAAACCCGCATGGTGGCTGCATAACGGCCATCTGCAAACGCTCTATCCCGCCTTATTACGCCGTGTGCCAGATGTGCCGGACGTATGGCGCGAGCGTCTGACAACCCCTGATGGTGATTTTTTGGATATTGACTACTGCGGCACGGGCAGTGGGCCTAGGGTGCTGTTGCTACATGGTTTGACCGGTAGTTCTGAGTCCGGTTACATCAAAGGCCTACAAGCAGTATTTTTACGCTTGGGTTGGCGGAGCATGGTGATGAATTTTCGCGGCTGTAGCGGCCAACCTAATAACAAGGCGCGTTGCTACCATTCCGGCGAAACCGAAGACATCCAGTTTGTTTATGAAACCTTGCGGCAACGTGAACCCGACACGCCTTGTGCGGCCATCGGTTTTTCCTTAGGTGGCAATGTCCTGTTGAAATGGTTGGGCGAGCAAGACGGGCGCGTGGCCTTGTCGGTGGCAGTGGCGGTGTCTGTACCCTTAGTGCTGAACCTATGTGCCACTAAGCTTGATAACGGTTTTTCCAAGCTTTACCGCGCCAATTTGTTGCGGGGGCTGAAAATCTATATGCGTGACAAACAGGCGCATTTGGAACGTAGCGGCTATCATGGCGAGGCCGAAAAAATCAGGCAATTGGGCGATTGTTCTCACATCAGCTCGTTTTGGCAATACGATGATGTCGTGGTGGCGGGTCTGCATGGCTTTAAGGATGTCCACGATTATTATCAACGCTCAAGCTCCCGCCAATACCTTAAGCACATTACAGTGCCCACCTTAATTATCCAAGCGGATGATGACCCGTTTATGACCCCTGAGGTGCTGCCCCACGCAACTGAACTATCAGCCTCCGTGCAATTGGAAGTCACCCGTGGCGGCGGCCATGTTGGGTTTGTCGGCGGCTCAGGACTTAAACCCCATTATTGGTTGGAACAGCGGATTCCGATGTTTTTGGAGCGGTATTTGGCTCAGTGAAGGTTATGCAATCCCATTTTTTGCAGTATAAGCCATTAGCCAAGCCTATTATTTTGCAAACAAAATTTGTTAGGAGCCTGCCCAATGTCAGATGAATTGATGAATTCATCACTCATTAATTAACTAACGTTACGCAGTAACGCGCTTTTTCCCCCGTTTGCCGCGCTGAGCACCGCAGGTTTTGTCGGGATCAGCCCGAAGGGGCGCGGCAAGGATGCCGCGCGTCGGCAGGCGGGCAGGAAGCCCGCTCTGCCGACCCCCGAC
>JAQTNZ010000580.1 GCA_028713595.1 Methylovulum sp.
CCCAAGCGTTTGGCATCGGCTATTTTATCCGGCGAGGTGGTGAACACCACGACTTGCGCCCCCAACGCCTTGGCGAACTTTACGCCGAGATGGCCTAAGCCACCCAAGCCGACTATACCGACTTTATCACCTGTACCGACTTGCCAATGACGTAGCGGCGAGTAGGTGGTGATACCTGCGCATAATAACGGCGCGGCGGCGGCCAAATCTAAGGAGTCGGCGATTTTGAGGACAAAATGCCCGTCAACAACGATGTTGTCGGAATAACCGCCATAGGTGCTCCCGCCGGTGTGTGGGTCCGGGCAGTTATAGGTAAAGACCGGATGGTCGCAGTATTGCTCCAAATCGTCTTGGCAGTCGGGACAGCTACGGCAAGAACCGACTAGGCAGCCGACTCCGACATGGTCGCCGATTTTAAAGGTGGTGACGGCACTGCCGACATTGATGACCTTACCGACAATCTCATGCCCTGGCACCATCGGAAACGTGGCATTACCCCATTCGTCACGCGCTTGGTGGATGTCCGAATGGCACACACCGCAAAAGAGGATGTTAATATGGACATCGGTGGGCTTTAGCGCCCGACGGTTAAATTGGAAAGGCACCAGCGGGCTGGTAGGGCTGTGGGCGGCATAAGCTAGAGTTGGATACATGGTTGGCTCCTTGGTAAGGTGGTTGGACGTGATTCTTTTTCCCGTTATTCGGAAGCAATCAACGCCCATTTTACCCCATAGCCTGATACTTAAGTAGGCTTACATATAACTTTCAGCTCCATATCGGGCCAATAGTTCCGGCAATTTTTAATAAATCAAGGGAAAGGTTAAATTCAAAAGGAAAAGCTATTGATACGCCATCCGCCGCTGAAAAATGCCCATCACATTCCAACATAAATGGACATCAAGAAAACTCACACCTTAAGCCGATAACCCACACCCGATTCGGTCAGCAAATAATGGGGTTGGGTCGGGTCGGCCTCCAATTTTTGCCGTAACTGGCTCATGTAAATGCGTAGATAATGGGAGTTGTCTTTATAAGATGGCCCCCAGACTTCTTTGAGTATATAGTGGTGGGTCAGGACTTTGCCCGCGTTTTTGATCAGCAAGGCCAGCAAGCGGTATTGGATGGGGGTAAGGTGAACGTCCCTATCGCCCACCTGTACCAGGCGCTTGAGCAAGTCCACTTTTAAGTCGCCCGTGACAAACATCCCGGCATCATCTTGTGCCGGACTGCTGGTGGCATGGCGCAGGGCGACCCGTATCCGCGCCAGCAATTCGCCCAAGCCGAAAGGCTTGGTCAAATAATCATCGGCTCCGGCATCCAAGGCATTGATTTTATGCTGTTCTAAACTGCGGGCGGACAAAATGATAATAGGCATGGCGGACCAGCCGCGTATGCTTTTGATGACCTCAACCCCATCCATATCAGGTAGCCCCAAATCCAAGATAATCAGGTCGGGTTTGCGCACCCCCGCTTCGATAATGCCTTGCTGGCCCCGGTCGGCCTCAAAAACTTTAAAGCCATGCGCCCCTAAACCCGTGCGCAGGAACAGGCGGATGGCCGGATCATCTTCGATGACCACAATAATCGGGTTACTCTGGGTCATGGCTATGCTCCTCCACCGCGCTACCCTCTTCCCGCAGCATTTCCGGCGGCAAATCTTCTTGCGGCAGGGTGAACGTGAACACCGCCCCGCCGGTAGGCCGATTTTGGGCGCGGATACTGCCGCCATGCACCTCAATAATAGCTTTGCAGATGGCAAGACCTAAGCCCACGCCGCTTTGTGCCGCCTCGCTCTTGACCCGATAAAATTTTTCAAACAACTGCTTTTCCCCACCCCTAGGCAAACCGCCGCCACGGTCGGCAACGGCGATGTCCACCGCCCCTGCCACTGCTTCCGCCATGATTTCCAACGGGCTACCCGCTGGCGTATAACGCAAGGCATTTTCCAGCAAGTTGATCAACACTTGTTCGATCATCACCGCATCGACATAGACCATCGGAATGCCCGGCGGCAGTTTGACCGTGACTTGACGGCCTACCAGACGTTTTTGCAGGCGGGTCAACACCACGCCGATAATTTCATCCAACGGATACCATTGCCGGTTCAGCACCACCGCCCCCGCATCCAACCGCGCCATATCCAAGATATTATTGACCAAACTCGACATGCGTTGCGCCTCATCATAAATGGCGCGGCTCAGTTCCTGCTTATCATCCGTTCCCAGGGCGTTGCCGTCTTCGACTAAGGTGCTGGCCGCTCCGACAATGGTGGCGAGCGGGGTACGCAAATCGTGGGAAATGGAACTGAGCAACGAGTTGCGCAAGCGTTCGGCTTCCATTTCCACTTGCGTTTTGCGGGCGTGTTCGGTCAGGCGCACCCGCGTGATCGCTTGGGCAATTTGCCCCAAGAAAGTTTCCAGCAATTTTTGTTGTTCGGGCAGGAACACACGGCGCAAATTGACCGGCAGCAAGACCAATACACCTAAGATGGTTTCTTTGACGCTCAACGGAAAATAGACCGACTCCGCCCCGGGCAACGTGTGGGT
>JAQTNZ010000581.1 GCA_028713595.1 Methylovulum sp.
TGACCCGTTTTTGGACGGGGATGCTGTTGATAGCCACCAAGCGCCCGCGCACCACCGGATAAAACTGGCTGCCGTTGATGTGTTGTTGCTTAAGCTCTTCGGCAAATTCGGCTTGTTGTTGCGGGAAGATGTTTAAGGCAAAATGGTTGGGGGCGTTCGCTGGCAATTGCTGTTGCCAATTGCTTAACAAATCGTTACGCACGGTAAAGCTTAAGATCATGGCGACCAGCGTCAAACTAAACGCCAGTATCTGGCTGACACTGGCTTGCCGGTTTCTGGACAGGCCTTGTAGGCCAAACCGCCAGCTTAAACTGGCGATGGGCAGGCGTTTAAGGCCGGTCAATAGGGCAAAGACCAGCCCCCCCAACACCAGCAAGCCCAACACGCCCCCGCCCAATAACGTAGCGGTCATTGCCAAATCATCGGTATATCGCCAAATCAGCACACTAATCATGGTCAAGGCCACGCCGTAGACCAGCCATGCGCTGGCGGGTAACGGCTCCAGTTCACGGCGCAACACCCGCAATGGCGAGACTTGCTTAAGCCGTAACAACGGCGGCAGGGCAAAGCCCATCAGCACCGCCAAGCCAATGGTAAAACCAAAGCCGACCGCCGATAGGCTAGGCGACACCACTTGTTTAGGCAACAAGTCTCTTAACAAATAAAACAAGCCCTGTTGGGCAAACCAGCCGAGCAAGCAACCTAAGCCGCTGGCTAGTATACCTAAGATGAGAAACTGGCTGCCATACAGCCAAAGGATGTCTTGTTGCTTGCAGCCTAAGCACCGCAACAAGGCGGTGTTGTCAAAATGGCGTTCGGTATAACGGCGGGTCGCCATGGCTATCGCCACGCCGGCAATGATAATGATTAAGGTGCTGGACAGACCCAGATAGCGTTCGGCACGGTCAAGCGCCGAACCCAATTCGGGGCGGTCTTTATGGATGTCCATAAGCCGTTGCGAAGGGTTTAACTGTGGCTTAAGCCAGAGCGTAAAGGCTTGTAAATCTTGCGGTGCACCGATAAATTGGAAAAAATAATGGACATGGCTACCCGGCTGGATGGCATGGGTGGCGGCCAAATCGGCCTCGTTCATCAATACCCGTGGCGAAAAACTGTAAAAATCGCCTTGTTTGTCGGGTTCATAGGTGACGATACGCGAGATGGTCAAAGGTTGTTCGCCCACCGTTAAGGTGTCGCCCAAGTGCAGATTTAAGGCCGGCAGCACCCGTTTTTCCACCCACACCGTTCCGGCGGCAGGGCCTTGGGGGGTGGGCATTTCCTGGGCGTAATCGGTGGTGGTGGTTTTTAACTGTCCGCGTAAGGGATAATTGCTGGTGACGGCCTTGATACTGGCTAAGAGCATTTGTTCATGCTCGATCAGGACGCTGGAAAATTCCACGGTTTGCGCACGGGTCAGATGCAGTTGCGCAGCCTTGTCCACCCACGTTGCCGGAATGTCCGTGGCACTGGTGACAACCAGATCCGCCGCCAAAAATTCGGCGGTCTGTTGGGTCATGGTGCGTTGCAAGCGATTAGAAAACAGGGCAATCGCGGTGGAACTGGTCGCGGCGATGATTAACGCCAACAGCAAAATACCCAACTCACCGGAGCGGCTATCGCGCCAGAGCAAGCGCAGGGCGAGGTTAAGGCGGTTCATACCAGCTCTCCGGCAGACAGGCGGATGGTGCGTTGGCAACGGGCGGCTAAGACGTGGTCGTGAGTGACTAAAATCAGCGTGGTGTGGTTTTCCTGATTCAGCTCGAACAACAAATCAATGATATGGGCGCCGGTTTTACTGTCCAAGTTGCCGGTCGGCTCGTCGGCGAACAAAATCGCCGGACGGGTGGCAAAGGCCCGCGCCAACGCCACCCGCTGCTGTTCGCCGCCGGACAATTGCTTAGGCGTATGCGTCAGACGGTGCGCCAAGCCGACCCGCTCCAGCAAATTCTCGGCCATGGGCTTGGCCTCTGGATTGCTAAGCAATTCTAAAGGCAGCATGACATTTTCCAGCGCGGTCAACCCCGACAGCAGTTGGAAGGACTGGAACACAAACCCAATCAGTTGGCTACGCACGGCGGCACGGCCATCTTCGTCCATATCGGTCAGTTTATATCCATTAAGGGTGATAGTGCCGGAACTGGGCGTATCTAACCCCGCCAACAAGCTAATTAACGTGGATTTGCCGGAACCGGATTCGCCGACAACGGCGATGCTTTCACCCGATTTGATTATCAGGTTTATTGCTGACAAGATATGTAAGTTTTTATCGGCGGAGATGACGGATTTGCTTAAGTTTTCCGTAACGATAATATTGTTTAACAAGTGTGTGGGAGAGTGCATAATGTTCCGATTGTTTATGGCCGTGCTAATGATGTGGGTATCGACGGGCGTGATGGCTAAATCTATTATGGTGTTGGGTGACAGTATCAGTGCCGCTTACGGAATTGAGGTAGACCAAGGTTGGGTGGCTTTGTTGCAAGCCAAGCGCAATAAAAGCCAGCTTGATTATACCCGCAATAACGTATGCATCAGCGGCGACACCAG
>JAQTNZ010000582.1 GCA_028713595.1 Methylovulum sp.
GCTTCGATATAGCCGAAATCCGCCGGATTGACACTGAAGCGTTGCCACACTTCCCGCTCCAGACGTTCTTGGGAGTTAGAATTGGGGGCGGTTATACCGCTGGTTTTACCATCCTGGTTAGTGCCTGCCCCCTGTAATATCCCGTAAATTCTGTCACCATCGGCGAGGGCATGGTCTAGCCGCCGCAATACCAGCAAGCCGATGCCCTCGCCTGGCACGAAGCCGGAGGCGTTATCATCGAAAGTACGGCATTGCCCGTCTGGTGACAACATTCCCGAAGCGGCGGTCATGACGTGCATTTGCGGCGTGGTCATCAGATTGACCCCGCCGACCAGGGCAAAGTCGCAACTGCCGTCCCGAATGGCGCGAAAGCCCATGTCGGCGGCAACCAAAGCCGAAGAACAAGCGGTATCCAAAGCTACGGCGGGACCGGCCAAATCGAGCAGATAAGCGATGCGCGAAACCAAAATACTGGCGGTGTTGCCCAATAGCAATTGTCCGGTGACTTGGGCTGGGTCATCCATAGGCAAATGGCGACTATAGTCACCTTGTCCAACTCCAATAAAAATCCCGCAACGGGTGCCTTTCAAACGGCGGTCACTAAGCCCAGCGTCTTCAAACGCGTGCCATGCCTCTTCGAGAAACAAGCGTTGTTGAGGATCCATCAATTCCGCTTCACGCGGGGACAGGTTGAAAAACAACGGATCGAAACGGTCAATCCCTTCGACAAAACCTCCCCATTGAACCGCTTCGCGCTGTTCTGGCTTGTCCAAGCCCGCCATATGTTCGCTAGGGTTCCAGCGGCTGGACGGGATACGGGTAATGCCGCTCAAGCCGTTTTTTAACAGTTCCCAAAAAGCCGTTTTATCAGCTGCGCCCGGATAGCGGCAGGCAATACCCGTAACGGCGATTTCTACGCTGGCCGTTTGAACAGAGGCCGACCGGTTAGGCATTTGTAGGCAAATGTCAGGCACTGGAGATTTTTCTTGCGCGGTTACAGCTGTCGCCAAGGCCGCCAGACTGGGGGCAGCCAACACAGCAGCGGCATCGGGTGCCGCCGTGCCAAACAAATTGTGTAAGCGATCGGTAAATTCTTGGGCGGCAATGCGGTCTAGCCCTAAATCAATCAGCGGTGTGTGCGTTTCGATACTGTCAGCCGGTAGCCATAATAAGGCCGCTAAGGCATCGCGCATTTGTCCAAGCACGTCGGTTTCAATGGTGTGTTGCCGTTTATCGTCATGCGCTGGCGTTTTTATGTCCGCTGCGGCAATTTGGACAGTTTTGGCAATTTGGGATGTCTGGGATTGTTGTCCACTTAGACGCCGTTCTATCAGATTGGCGACTGCCGCAAGGTTTTGGCAACCACCAATATCCGCCACCTTGAGACCCACACCGAAATGGTTTTCGATGGCGTTCAAAATTCGGGCGGCTTGCTCAGGGTCTATGTCCAGACTATCTAATGGCGTATTGGGAGTGGGGGTATTCCCTCCCGCTAAGGTAGCCCCGACTTGCCCAAGCAAGAAGACTAAGATAGGGGAAGGGTCGGCAGTTGTTGCTAATTGAATATCGGATACGGTATGGTTTGTCAGATATTTCGCCAACTCGGCTAAAGTCGGGTAATCATAAAGCCGCGTGGCTTGCAGCGTAGTGCCAAATTCATTATTCAGCCGATTTGTCACTTCCACGGCCAGAATAGAATCCAGCCCCAAATCCGCAAAGCTAGCGTGATCATCCAATTCTTGCGGATCAATATACAGCGCGTCTGCGAGAATAGTGCGTATTTTCCCTATTGGAATGTTGGTCTGGTTGGAGACAGGCACCACCGCCGTCAAAGCGGCTATGGGCATCTTGGCCTCAGCCACTTGAGGGGAAGCGGCAAGCGTACTGGCGTTTGCGTGGTTTCCTAAGGATTCTCGAATATGCGCCGCCAAGTCCCTTACACTGGGAAAATCATAAAGGCGGGCTGCTTGTAATTGCAGTTCAAAGCGTGTGTTTATGATCCGGGTCACTTCCACCGCCAAAATGGAATCAAGCCCTAAATCTATAAAACGGGCGTGGTCATCCAGATCATCAGCCGCGATGTACAACGCATCGGCGATAATATCCCGCAGTTCACGGATGATTCCTGTTTTATCGGGCAGATTTAGGTTTTTTGGGGATTGGGGTAGTGCCGACGTCGGAGAAAACGCGGTATCCAAGGATGTGGCGACCGCTTTGGGCTGCGCCGATGCCAGTGGAACGCTAACCCGCTGTTGATGGCCGACTTGCTGTCCACTGCTTAGAGGCCGTTGTGGTTCTGACCAACAGCGTATTTGCCGTAACGGTGTCGGCGGTAGATGTACACGATGACCGCGTTGGCCTTCGGGCAGAGAGTTAAGTATGTGCGCCCAATCTATTTTGGCCCCAGCGACCCAGAATCCAGCGAGCCGCCGGAAACGTCCGGCTTTTGCCAATTGTGTGAAAAACGTCTGGTCTTCCGCTTCTGCACCCAATATGGCCAAAGGATTATTATCACTGACCGTGGCGAGTGGGAT
>JAQTNZ010000583.1 GCA_028713595.1 Methylovulum sp.
GGCATTTCCAGGTCGGTCAGGACAATATCGGGGGTGAACGTGTCCAACTGTTCGGCGGCCTCTATGCCATCGCGTGCTGTCGTCACTTGGAAGCCAGCATCGTGCAACAACTGCTCAAGGGCGCGGCGTTGGCTGAGCGAGTCGTCCACGACCAGTACAGTTGGCAACAGGGGGGCTTGGGGCAATAGTTCGGCGTGGTCAAAATAGGCCGCGTAGGCATCTGTACCGTCAGCCATCAGCAACAGCTCAGGGATGTCCAAAACGGGGGCCACCAACCCGTCACCCAAAATGGTCGCACCGATAAAGCCGGGGATTTTTTTGATATAAAAACCAAAATCTTTGACAACAATATCTAGTCCATGAGTGACCGCATCCAACATGACGGCGGTGGTCTGTTGGCCGTTTTGCACCAGCAACGCCGACCGATAGGGTTGTCCGGGCTTATGGTGTTCAGGGAGGTTCAGCAATCGGCTTAAGGTGATGGCCGGATAGCTGTTGCCATCTATGTGCAGCTGTTGCCCGCCATCGGCTTCGACCAACTCGCCATCCGCCGCAAACAGGATTTGCCGGATACCCTTATTGGCTAGGGCCACCCGATAAGGGCCCAGCTGCGCCAACAAGGCATGGGAGCGGCTGAGCGGCAAGGGGATTTTCATTTCCACCGTCAAGCCTTGTCCCGGCACAGAATGCAGCGCCAATGTGCCGCCTTGTGCCTGCACTTGATAATTGACGACATCCATGCCCACGCCGCGCCCTGAGGTTTGTGTGGCTTCGGTGCGGGTGGAAAAATTGGGGCGCAGGATGACTTGCTTCAAATCGTCCTCGCTGGCGGCTTGTCCGGGGGCTATCACGCCGCGCTGTTCGGCCATGGCACGGATGGCGGCAAAATCCAGGCCACGCCCGTCATCACGGACGCGCACCAAGATATGGTTGCCGTCCCGCTCAAAATCAACGGTGATTTTGCCTTGTGCCGGTTTGCCTAAGGCCAAGCGTTCGGCCCCGCTTTCAATGCCGTGGTCAACGGCGTTGCGCAACAGGTGCATGATGGGGTCGATCATGGCGTTGGGCGTGTCACCATGCACCATCATCTGGTCGCCGGTAAATTCCAAATCGCATTCCTTGCCAGTCAGGCGGCAAGTTTGCCGCAAGCTCCTTTGCAGACGCTGGAAGATTGAATTGATGGGCACCAACCGGGTCGCCATGACCGTTTCTTGGGTTTCGGTCGCCAAACGCTGCTGGTCTTCCAGTAGCCTGCCCATTTCCTCCAGTTCCTTACCGGTGTCCCTGCTCAATTCCCTGGCATCGAATGCGGCCTCGACCATCCGGCGGCTGGCGGTGTGCAGTTCATTGTATTGGTCCATTTCCAAGGCATCATGCTGGGCTGCCGAGGCGGCAGCCGGGTTGCCTGACAAATCCTTCAAATCGACCAATTGTTCCAGCTCGTCAGCCAAACGCCGCAACAAGTCGAACTGCTCCTGCATCGTTTGCAGGTGGCCTTTCATACGGCGCAGACGTTCGTTGGCTTGGGTGTTGATGATAATGTTTTCGCCCGCTTGCCGGAACAGGCGATCCAGTTGTTCCGCCTCGATCCTGACCATCGCC
The DNA here is from genome assembly GCA_028713595.1 of Methylovulum sp. Classification (GTDB taxonomy): domain Bacteria; phylum Pseudomonadota; class Gammaproteobacteria; order Methylococcales; family Methylomonadaceae; genus Methylovulum. The sequence goes on from JAQTNZ010000583.1 coordinate 1,603, forward strand.
GCTTGGGGTTTTTCCGAGGGTTCTGCTTCGGCTTGAGTAATGGCGGTGTCGGTATGGGTGGGGATAGGAGGGATATTGGTCATTGACATAGTGGCCGCGCTAACCACCACCTCTATGCCTTCGCTATCAATCCGGTTTGCCCAATCCAAAATGTTTTGTAAAACGACCATAGCCTCATCAGGCGGCGGTGCCATTTCGGCCAGCGATTCGCTCATGGCTTCCAAGCAGTCGGCGGCGGCGATCAGGCTGTCCAGTAAGCCGGATGTTGGCAACTGTTGCTGTTGGGCGCAGGCCACCAGCACATCTTCAAGATAATGGGTGAGCTGGGCAATGCCTTTAATGCCCACCGTGTTGGCCGCCCCTTTGAGGTTATGGGCGATCCGTTGGGCGGCATCCAGATCCGCCAAGCTACCGCCCGTATGTAAGGATTGGATGGCTGTGGAGAAGGCTTGGGTTTGGATGGGCAACTCTTGTAAAAGGATGTCGAGCAATTCTTGATTGACATCCTCAGGCAAGGCCAATGTTATGTCATCGGCAGTGGCGGTTTGTTTACGGACACCGGGTTCACCATTGCTGGCCTCGTTGCCCGTGGATTGGAGGCGTACCATGATGGCGGCGGCGGTCTCCATGCCGATAGGCAAAAGCCAAGCAGCATCGCCCAATTGCGGGAGCATCGCCACGCCTGCACCCGTCTCATTAAAATGGGACAAATAATCTGTGACGTTGGCTACCCAGTCCTGTAAAGCCTGCCATTGCGGGGCGGCAAATAGCCCAGGATTGTCGCGGTAAAGCCGGATATTGCTGTTGACATGGCCGCAAACCAGTGCCAAACCCTCAAAACCGGCCATGTTGGCGGCATTGACGTAGCGCTCGAGATTGTCGCCAAGGGTTTCCAGATGCCCTACCAATGTTTCAGGTGCATTCAGGTC
>JAQTNZ010000584.1 GCA_028713595.1 Methylovulum sp.
GGGTTGGTCGCCACTGATAACATAAACCGCCGCCAGCTTTTTTTGCAGGGCGGCGTTAAGTTGCTCAAGTTTTAATTGCATGTTATTTGCGGGCGGCCAACGTTGTCCGAATATGATCGAGCATCATGCGCACGGCTTGTTGGAGCATTTCGTTGCGGATGACTTGCTGCTCGTTGTCCTTAGCCACGATGTCCCCTTGGTTATTAAAGTATTCACGTTTAACGTCAACGGCTTGACCGTCCATCAACACGGTATTGTCGGTATTGACCAAGGCATATTGCAGGTGGTAAGACAATTCCAACTCATTGGAACGCCCCCTAGCACTGAGCGACACTGCCCGTTGGTCGCTATTTTCATTGACGACTTTGATGATGGCGCTGGCGACCCCTGGGGTCTCCGCCAATTCACCCGATGCCCCCCGCAACACTTTCCTAAATTGTTCACGCAACTGCATGGACGCGCCATCCAGATAAACATGCTTTAAGCTATCCGGCAACGCCACCGCCCCACGCAAGTGATAACCACACGCGCAAAGCAGCAAGGCCAAGACGACAACAAAGGCTTTGGGTGTCATCACTGTACTCCCTTAAATAACGATATTCACCAATTTTTTCGGGACAACAATGACTTTTTTGATGGGTGCATTGTCGATAAAGCGCACGACATGCTCATCAGCCAAAGCCAAGGCCTGCACCTGTTCATGGGTGGCCTCCACGGACACGGCCATTTTACCACGCAACTTACCGTTGACCTGGATCATCATCTCCAATGCATCTTGCACCAAAGCCGTTGCGTCCACTTGCGGCCAAGCTTGGGCCATCACCATACCGTCATGGCCCAGTTGCCGCCACAAGCTATGGCAGATATGCGGCACGATAGGCGACAACATCAGCACCACCGCTTCCAGCACTTCTTGGCAAATCGCCCGGCCATTGGCGCTATCGTCAGTAAACTTGGACAAAGTGTTGACCAGTTCCATATTGGCGGCAATCGCAGTGTTAAAGATGGTGCGCACCCCCATATCGTGGCTGACTTTTTGGATGGTCTGATGCAATTGCCGACGCACGGCGCGTTGTTCCGGTGTCAGTGCGGCAGTGTCAATGGCCGAAGCGGTCAAGCCGGCATGGACATGCAGATAAACTTGCCGCCACAGCCGTTTTAAAAACCGCGACGCGCCTTCCACGCCACTGTCCGACCACGCCAAGGACTGCTCAGGCGGGGCGGCGAACATAATGAACAAGCGCACGGTATCGGCACCGTATTGGTCAATCAGCACTTGCGGGTCTACGCCGTTATTTTTGGATTTGGACATTTTTTCGATGTTGCCGACCGTGACAGGCGAGCCGTCCGCCGCCAAAGTCGCGCTGATGATTTTGCCTTTCTTATCGCATTCGACATCGACTTGGCTTAAATTGTAATACTGCTTATGCCCATGACTGTTCAGTTGATAAAAGGTTTCCGCCACCACCATGCCCTGGGTCAGCAATTTTTTGAACGGCTCGGCGCAACTGACCAGCCCCTCATCGCGCAACAACTTGGTGTAAAACCGTGCATATAATAAATGCAAAATGGCATGTTCGATACCGCCGACATAATAATCGACCGGCAACCATTCACTGGCCGCAGCGTCCAGCATAGCCGTGCCGGGCTGGCTGGCGAAGCGGGCAAAATACCAAGACGACTCCATAAAGGTGTCAAAGGTGTCGGTTTCACGCCGGGCTGGCTTACCGCAACAAGGGCAAGTGGTTTTTGCAAAGGTCGGGTGCGCCACTAGCGGCGATTGTGAGCCGTCCAGCACCACATCACGCGGCAACACCACGGGCAAATCATGTTCAGGCACAGGCACAGTACCGCAATCGTCACAATAAATGACCGGAATCGGTGCACCCCAATAACGTTGCCGTGATACGCCCCAATCACGCAGGCGGAAATTGACTTTGCGCAGCCCCTTGCCTGCTTGCTCAAGGGTTTGGGCAATGCTTACAAAGGCTTCTTCCGAACTTAAGCCATCAAAAGCTCCCGAATCCTTCAACACGCCCTTGGCGGTATAAGCTTGCTCCGAACAATCGGCGGCTTCGCCGGTTTTGGCGACAATCACTTGTTTGATGGCAATGCCGTACTTTTTCGCAAACTCATAATCACGCTGGTCGTGGGCAGGCACCGCCATCACTGCGCCCGTGCCATAACCCATCAACACGAAATTGGCTACCCACACCGGCACGTGTTCGCCGCTGATAGGATGCACGGCGTTAACGCCGGAGGCGATACCGCGTTTTTCCATAGTCTCCATCGCCGCTTCCGAGGTTTCCATGAGCTTGCACTCATCAATAAACGCACGGATGTCGGAATTATGTTCCGCTGCCGCCAATGCCAAAGGATGCTCAGCGGCCACGGCCAGATAAGTCACACCCATTAAGGTGTCAGGACGGGTGGTGTAAATACGCACCGGCTGGCTATCAGGCACTTGAAAGTCCATTTCCACGCCTTCCGAGCGGCCTATCCAATTGGCCTGCATGGTCTTGACTTG
>JAQTNZ010000585.1 GCA_028713595.1 Methylovulum sp.
TCCGATCTTCTGCCAAATCATCCATTGTCACAATACCTTGGCTTGCCAATTCGTAAGCCAAATCATCATCCATACCTTCCATTGCCAATAAATCTTCCGCCGGATGCACTGTTTCCCTTGTCTCTTCGGCGGCAATCGCGCTAATTAATAAGGCATCTTTAGCACGGCTACGCAACTCATTGACAATATCTTCGTCAAACCCTTCGATGTCCAACATTTCACTTACTGGAACGTAAGCGATTTCTTCGACCGTGTTAAAACCGACTTCCGCGAGAATTTGGGCGATATCGTCATCAATATCCAGCTGATCCATAAACATTTGCTTGACTTTGGCAAGTTCGGCCTCGCTGTTCAGCTCAGCTTTCGATGCGTCAATGACGTTCAGCTCCCACCCGGTCAGTTGCGAAGCTAGGCGGACATTTTGGCCGCCACGGCCTATAGCTTGTGACAAATTGTCTGCACCTACCGCCAAATCCATGCTGTGTTTATCTTCGTCAACAATAATGGATTGGATTTCCGCAGGCGACATCGCGTTGATTACAAATTGGGCTTCGCTAGGATGCCAAAGGATGATGTCCACACGCTCGCCGGCCAGTTCGTTAGTGACGGATTGTACTCTGGCCCCACGCATACCCACACAGGAACCGACAGGATCTAAGCGCGGATCGTTGCTTTTGACCGCCAATTTGGCTCTGGAACCGGGGTCTCGCGCTGCACCCATAATGGAAATGGTGCCTTCAGCAATTTCCGGTACTTCCAAGCGGAATAGGGCTATCAATAATTCGGGGGCGGTGCGGCTGACGAACAGTTGCGGCCCGCGTTGCTCTAGGCGTACATCCTTAAGGTAGCCACGAACGCGGTCACCGATACGGATAGCTTCACGCGGGATCATGTCTTCTTTGGCGATAAAGGCTTCAATGTGCCCGCCCAAATCTAAGAATACGCTACCTTTTTCAATGCGCTTGACAATGCCCGTGACCAATTCACCGATGCGTGACTTATAAGCATCGACAATTTTTTTGCGTTCGGCTTCGCGGACTTTTTGGATAATGGCTTGCTTGGCATGTTGTGCGGCAATGCGCCCAAAATCTACCGAATCAATCTCTTCTTCGACCTTATCGCCGATGTTGATGTTTGGATCATCCATTTGCGCTACTTCCAATAGCACTTGCGTGGTTGGAAATTCAACATCGCCAATACAAGCAAGGTTCGGTGCGACCACTTCCCATTGTCTATAAGTCTTATAATCGCCGGTTTTGCGGTCAATGGCAACGCGGGCCATGATGGTGTTGACATGGCGCTTGATAGTAGCTGCTTCCAGTGCCGATTCTATTGCTTGAAAAACCACTTCCTTGTCAATTTCCTTTTCATTGGAAAAGACCTCCACCACCAATAAAATTTCTTTATTTGCCACTTCGAGCTCCTTTTTCGATGTTTTGATTCAATAAACTATAATCAGGCACCAATCGCGCTTTGCTCATCGCACTGAACGGCACCGCAAAAATCTCGTCCCCTTCCTTAAGGGTCACCACATCGTCCACAACACCTTCAATCGAGCCCTTGATTTTTTTACGCTTTTCTATAGGCTTAAACAAACTGACCAAAACCGTGCTGCCGATAAAGCGTTCGAATTGGCTAATTTTAAAAAATGGCCGATCTTCACCTGGGGAGGAAACTTCCAGTTGATAGTTGCCCGGGATCGGGTCTTCGACATCCAAAACGCCACTGACCTGATGGCTGACTTTGGAGCAGTCGTCAACTAAGATGCCGTTTTCGCTATCAATATAAATTCTTAACAGACCGTGCTTGGGATGCGGATGATAGTCTATGCCGACACATTCATAACCTAAACCTTCAACAACTGGCTCGATCAAGTTGACCAAATGCTCAGGAGCCTGTTTCATTTTGTTCCCCACTTACTTGCGCACAAAAAAAAAGAGCCAAAGGGCTCTTCCATTAACAACCGATTGTAAGCTTCCCATATCCGAAGCCCTGAAAATAAAAAACCCCAAAATGGGGTTTCTTGATCTGGTAGCGGGGGCAGGATTTGAACCTACGACCTTCGGGTTATGAGCCCGACGAGCTACCAAGCTGCTCCACCCCGCGATTGATTTGGATCATTATAGACTCTTTAATATATTTATCAAGTTATTTTTTCATATTTGTCATACAAGACCCTTTTTTCATGCGGGGTGTGCCGGACGCGGGGCTTAAGCTGGCACTTTATTGCCCTGTAAGCAACAATCTGCTGATTGTCACAAAAACGTCATGGAGCATGGCTTGGGTCAGGCGTTTGGTTTGCATATTATAGCGGCTGGTATGGTAAGAATCGACCAGTATCCGGCCATCCGGCAAGCGGTGTTGGGCGTGATGGCCGAATACCGCTTGGCCGGGCTTGAGCTTATAGGTTTTGAGGACGGCTTGATGGGCAATAGTGCCTAAAGCCAAAATCACTGCGTCAACCGGTAAGGTGTGCAGTTCGGCGGCC
>JAQTNZ010000586.1 GCA_028713595.1 Methylovulum sp.
TGTCGGCTGGCACGCGGACAATGAACCGGAACTGGGCGCACAGCCTTTTATCGCGTCATTGACGTTGGGTGCGGAACGGCCTTTGCAATTCCGGCATAAAAAAACTGCTGACTCTGGGCAGATAGTCTTGACTAGTGGCAGTTTGCTGGTCATGCGGCCTAATTTCCAGCACCATTGGCTGCATAGCATCCCCATTGACCACCAGGTGACGGAGGGGCGCATTAACCTAACTTTCCGCAATGTTATTGTATAGATACCGTAATTGATTAAAGCCCAAAAAGCTTAGTGTCTCATTTTTTAGGGCAATTTATATGCGCTTGCCCTGGAGGGGCGGCTACATTTTGCCTTGTCTTTAAGCGTGCCTCCACTTTTCAGAAACTATCCGATTGACGAGGTGCTGGACAGGGCAAGTACATTTTTCTTACCCTATCTTTAAACCACCATTTTTGTGCCATCCGCTAACACCAGTGAGTTTTGTGGCGGGAACAATTCACACCCATACAAAGGTGTTTAGTCAACATCTATCTGATAATCATCAAGAAATTTTTCGGCATAACGCCTGTAAACTTTTTGCCCGATGAAAGCGTCGTATAGGTCCGGATCGATATGGTTATCTTCTTTCATCTTTTTTAAGATAGCCAAGGATTCGGACAATGTTTTGCCGGGTTTATAAGGCCTGTCCTTAGCCGTTAAGGCTTCAAATATATCCGCAATGGCCATGCTTCTGGCTTGGATGGACATCTGCGCCCGTTGCAAGCCTTTAGGATAACCTGTCCCATCCATTTTTTCATGATGGCCACCCGCATATTCGGGAACATTTTTCAGATGCTTAGGAAACGTGATCTTTTCCAGCATAGCGATAGTGACATCGATATGTTGGTTAATGATGCGCCGTTCTTCGGCATTCAGCGTGCCTTTGGCAATAGTCAAATTATAGATCTCATTGTCTGTCAACAAAGGCTGGGGTTCTCCCTGCAAACACCAGGTAGTTTGCCCGAAAGCACGGATACGTTCCTGGTCTTCAGCGGCCATGAATTCCCCGCCCGTGTTGGCTTGGCGGATAAACGCCAAATCATCATCAAGCCGGGCGAGTGCGGCCAAATAGTCTTGCTCCCTGGCACTATCCGGCTTACGCCCGTTTTCTAAGGCGTGAATTTGTTGTTTTAACAAGGCAATTTCCAAATCACGCTTTAACACCTCAAAACGAATTTCAAGCAAACTGATACGGTCAACAACCGTTTGTAATTTGGTTGCCTTATCAATAACCGAATCGGGCGTGGTGATTTTGCCGCAATCATGCAACCATCCGGCAATTTTTAGTTCATGGCGGTCGGCATCGGTCATCACGAAATCACGCAGATAACCGTGTTGGGTCTTATGCGCCGCTTCGGCGATCATCATGGTCAATTCCGGCACCCGGCGGCAATGCTCCCCGGTATGGGGCGATTTATTGTCAATCGCCGTGGCGATAAGCTGGACTAACGATTCAAACATCGCTTCCAAGTCGGCAATCAAGCGTTGCTTGGTAAGGACAATGGCCGCTTGCGATGCCAAAGCTTCGGTAATATGTTGGGATATTTCATCAAAGGCGATAACCTTATGGTCAGTTGCCGCTATGGCATTGATAAGCTGCAAAATGCCGATAATATCACCTTCATGGTTACGCATAGGCACAGCCAAAAAAGATTGCGAATGGTAGCGGTTTTGTCGGTCAAACGCTTTAGTGCCTGAAAAATCAAACTCCTGATTATGATAGGCATCGGCTATGTTGATGGTTTTATTCTGGTGGAACGAGCAACTGACCACGTTTTCTAAGTTGGCGGAACCCTCTTCAAGATACAAGGGAATGTCCGGCATATTTACTGGCGTACCAAAATTGCCGCCCAATTTGATGCCTAAGCTGTCAGAAAGCACAATTTCCATTATTATGGCGTTGCCCTTGATGCTGTATAGCGTCCCGCCATCCGCATGGGTAATTTGTTTGGCCCCCAGCAGAATCATCTCCAACAACCGCTCGCTATCTTGTTCGGCAGATAAGGCGATACCAATATCGATGAGTTTATCAAGTTGGCCTTTGATAAGGTTATTGTCCATAAATCACACATTGCCCTTTATTTTAATAGTTAGCGACAAACAACATCTTCATCAAACATCTTGATCGATCCCACAAAAAATAGCCGGAAAAAAATGGCCAGACCAAGGTAGAGATACACATTTTCAAAACAGACTACCATGCTACGATAAGCCACAATGGCTTTTATTGTAGTCCTCCGCGTTTAATCCTTCAAAAAACTTAATACGCCATTAATCATAAAGTATTCGCATATAAATCTTTAAAGTTAATTGGATAAGATCATAAAAAGCCTAAATAAATTGACTATTGAATGTAACTAATTGGTTATTTGGTAATTTTAAAAGTCAAATGTATTTTCTCTAACTATTCAATATTTTTAGCCTATAAAGACCCTATCTGTTATCATTACTATTAATAAGGGATATTTATTTCCA
>JAQTNZ010000587.1 GCA_028713595.1 Methylovulum sp.
CAGCGATTACCTTATGCCGTTGCTTTAGATGTCAGGGGAGAGGCGGCGCGGGCTTTTGGGCAAGTGGCATTGACTCCGACTACCTTTTTGATCGCCCCGGATGGGCATGTCGCCAAACAATACCTCGGTACGTTTGATATTGACGAGATGCGTACCGCCCTTGACACTTTTTTGGAAGGATAATTATGCTTTGGTTAAAAGCCCTGCATTTGATTTTTATGGTGACATGGTTTGCCGGACTTTTCTATTTGCCACGCCTGTTTGTGTATCACGCCATGAGCGATGATGCGCTTAGCATCGAACGCTTTAAGGTGATGGAACGTAAGCTTTATTTCGGCATTATGACTCCCGGCATGATTGTAACGTGGATATTTGGCATTTGGATGCTACAAAGCTATGCGTGGGATATGTATTCCGGGAGTGGTTGGTTACATGCCAAATTGACACTGCTATTATTGCTGGTAATTTATCACATAGTCTGCGGGGTATGGTTGGCGGCGTTTAAACATGACCGCAACCGCCACTCGCATGTCTATTATCGTTGGATGAATGAGGTGCCTGTGCTGTTTCTGGTAGGTATTGTCGTGTTGGCGGTTGTTAAGCCTTTCTAATCTAAGGCAAACGGTAAGTCTAAGCGGGTAAATGGTTAAAGGAAAACGCGGATGTTCGAGATCATAAAGCGGCTGTTTGATATTTGTCAGTTTAAGAAAGGCCCGCAAGATTTACCGCCTCAGGCTATTTTGCTAGTTTTATTGCTAGCTAGCAACGGCGTGGTGAGTTTTCTAATGCTGGATATGAGCCATGATGTTTTGCGCTCATTGATACAAGCCTCCACGGGTTTAATCTTGGATATGTCGTTTAGCGCTATCTGTTTGTTTTGCTATGGAAAGCTGGCGCGGTTTAAGCAAACCGCATCAGCTATGCTAGGGACCGATGCATTGATCAGTTTTTTGGCCTTGCCCGTGATGGCAACGCTGATGTTAGGGCAAGGCGGACTTGCTGGTTTTTTGCTGATGTTGTCACTAATCATTTGGCATTGGGCAGTCATAGGGCATATCATGCGCCACGCGCTCAACCAACACCTCAGTTTTGGTTTGGGCTTAGCGTTGTTATATCTGCTGGCATCTTATCAAGTAATGGCGTTGCTATTTCCCGAAGTGCCAGACATTAAATAAAGAGAGGCAATCATGACTAAGTACCAACATATTTTATTGGCGGTTGATTTTTTTGAACAGGATGAAGTGGTGATAGCTAGGGCAATGGATTTGGCTAGCGTTTATCAGGCAAAACTCAGTCTTATCCATGTCGTCGACACGATGCCTATCGTTGATGCTGGTTATGGTGGGGATATGCCTTATTCCGTGGATCTGGGCAATGAATTACTGGAAATAGCCAAAGCCAAGCTACTGAATATCGCCGAAAAATTAGCTGTTCCAGAAGATTGTCTTTGGCTGGAAACAGGCAGTGCCAAATTGGAGATTGTCCGCGTGGCAGAAGAACAGCTGGTTGATTTGATTGTCGTCGGCTCTCATGGTCGGCATGGCTTGGCGTTACTGTTAGGATCGACCGCCAATAGCGTCCTGCACCATGCCCAGTGTGATGTCCTGGCTGTGCGTTTGCCGGCTAGCTAAAAGAAGCTTACAAATTAAAACTTATAATAACAAAGGTAGAATAAATGATTGGCCATATTGAGAGTTATGATCCTGAAACCCAAACAGGGGTTATAAAAAGCGAAGACAAGTTTTTTGCTTTTCATATTGATGATTGGGTTGCGCAAGCCCCCCCCGAACAGGACGATGATGTTCGGTTTGAAGAAATGGATGCTTCTGCGAAGAAGGTTGATTTGATCGGCGCATATCTGGAAAAGCCCGAAGCGGTCAAATATAAATATGTAGCGGCAATATTGGCGTTATTATTTGGCTCTTTAGGCTTGCATCGCCTTTATCTGGGACAATACCTGTTGGTTTTGCGCCAGCTTGCCATCACGGCAGTTTTTGGCTTGACTGGGTTTTTGCCAATTGCGCTGGCCTGGGGATTTATCGAAGGCTTTCTGATCATTGCCGGACACATCAACAAGGACGCCAAAGGCCGGCCTTTTAAATAAAAGTCAACCGCAAGGCGCGGCAATAATTGTCGCGCCTTGATCCTCCTCTGTAAAAGCTCGTTAACAATTAGTGCCGACGGCCTTTCTTGGCAGCGGGTTCTTCAAATTTCACTTTTAATGGCTTACCGCAATATAAATTGCCGTCCAACGCTAAAATCGCAGCCCGCGCTTCGTGGCCTTCCATGCCAATAAACGCAAAGCCACGGCATTTGCCACTAAAAATATCCGAAACCAGCTCAATGGAGCGGACTTTGCCGTATTGGGAAAATAAGGCTTGGACGCTTGTTTCAGTCGCGTCGCTAGGTAAGTTTCCTACAAAAATTCGTTTCAAAAGACATATCCTAAATTCATGGGTGGGTGATGGGCCGGACTGCGCCGGTTTTGCCACAATCCCGCAGGGGCG